>JADZFP010000295.1 GCA_020849825.1 Saprospiraceae bacterium | reverse complement strand
GCTCGGGTGGTTGTTCGCAGCCTGCAAAAACGACCCGCCCAACCAACTGCATCACGACCCCAACTACACCGATGTTTACATCTGTCCGATGGACTGCGAAAAGGGAAAAATGTACGGTCAGCCGGGCAAATGCCCGGTGTGCCACATGGACTTGAAGCAAAAGGATGTAAAATTGGAGGATTTGAACCGGGCGAAGGACTCAACCGGGGTTAAATAAGGAGGCTGAAAAGTAGTTTTTTAACATTCGGTAGCCTGCCCGGAGGACGATTATTGTTTTTCGGGCGGCTGCTTTTTCGATTTGAATTATGCAAAAAGAATCCACTCCCCACGTTCACACCTACGATGCCCAAGGCCGCATGACCTGTTGTTCTCCGGAAGAAAAAATTCAGGCCAAAACCGCCACACCGCTCCATACCGATGACGATGGGCATGACCATGACCACGACGGCGGCGCGGCGCACAGCCCCTGGCGCGAATACCTGCCCGCCCTCACCAGTTTTGTGCTGCTGCTCGGCGGCATCGCAATGGACGAGTACATTCAGCCGGGGTTTTTCAAAGGCTGGCTTCGCTTAGTCTGGTACCTGGCAGCCTACCTGCCCGTTGGCTTGCCGGTGCTCAAAGAAGCGGTGCAGGCCGTCGGGAAAGGCGAATTTTTCACCGAATTCCTGCTCATGAGCATCGCCACGATGGGTGCCTTCGCCATCGGCGAATACCCGGAAGGCGTTGCGGTGATGCTGTTTTACGCGGTGGGCGAATTGTTCCAGACGGCGGCGGTGCGCCGCGCCAAAGGCAACATCAAAGCCTTGCTCGACGTAAGGCCCGACTGGGCTATCGTGCTGCGCGACGGCAATTTCGTAGGCGCCAAACCCGACACCGTGCAGGTGAGCGATACCATCCGCGTCCGTCCCGGCGACCGGGTGCCGCTCGATGGCGTACTGCTGAGCGCACAGGGCAGTTTTGATACCGCCGCGCTGACGGGCGAGAGCAAACCCCGCACCCTCACCGCGGGCGAACCGGCGCTGGCGGGCATGGTCAGCCTCGATAGCGTGGTGGAAATCCGCGTGACAAAACCATTCGGCGAGAGCAGCATTGCCCGTATTCTCGAAATGGTGCAAAACGCCACTGCCCGCAAAGCGCCCACGGAATTGTTTATCCGCAAGTTTGCCAAGGTCTATACGCCGATCGTGGTGGTGTTGGCCGCGCTGCTGGTCGTAGTGCCCTACTTTGTTGTGCCGGATTATTCGTTCGAGACCTGGTTGTACCGCGCGCTGATTTTCTTAGTCATTTCCTGCCCCTGCGCGCTGGTGATTTCGATTCCGCTGGGTTACTTCGGTGGTATCGGGGCGGCTTCGCGCAACGGGATTTTGTTCAAAGGCTCGAATTTTCTCGACCTGATGACCAAGGTGAACACGGTTGTGATGGACAAAACCGGGACACTGACGCGCGGCGTGTTCAAGGTGCAAAACGTGGAAAGCGAATCCTTTTTGTTGAAAAACGAATTGCTGCGGCTCGCTGCCGCGCTCGAACAGCACTCCACACACCCGGTCGGGAAAGCCCTGATTGCTCACGCCGACGAACTGGATATTGATTGGCAAAAAGCCGCCGTCGCCGATGTGCAGGAAATCGCCGGGCACGGGCTGAGCGGCACGGTGGACGGCAAGACTGTGCTGGTGGGCAACACCAAACTGCTGCAAAAATTCAAGATCCCCTACCCTGCCAAACTTGACTCGGAAGTGGATACGATTGCGGTGGTGGCCGTCGGCGGGCAATACGCCGGCTTCATCACCATCGCCGACGAAATCAAACCCGATGCGCAGCAGACGGTGTCCGAGCTTCATCGCGCCGGGGTACGCGAATTGGTGATGCTTTCGGGCGACAAGGACGCGGTGGTGCAGAAGGTCATCGCGGCGCTCGGCATCGGGCAAGGTTTTGGTGATTTGCTGCCGGAAGGGAAAGTAGAAAAAGTAGAAGCCCTGAAACGCGACAATCCTGTTCGCGTTATCGCCTTCGTGGGCGATGGCATCAATGACGCACCTGTGCTGGCAGTCTCGGATATGGGCATCGCCATGGGCGGCCTCGGCTCGGACGCGGCCATCGAAACTGCCGACGTGGTGATCCAGACGGACCAGCCTTCCAAAGTGGCGACGGCCATCAGCATCGGCAGGGCCACGAAGCGCGTAGTGTGGCAAAATATTGTTTTGGCCTTCGGGGTCAAGGTCATCGTGCTGATACTCGGCGCGGGTGGCTTGGCGACAATGTGGGAGGCTGTGTTTGCGGATGTGGGCGTGGCGTTGCTGGCGATTTTGAACGCGGTAAGGGTGCAAAGGATGAAATTCAACTAACAAAAAAATCTGATGACATGAAACACGTCATAATCTGCTTACTGGCAGCACTCTTGCTGCTCTCCTGCAAGCAAAAACTACCAAACGACGCAACTACGGTCAGCCAATCCTTTGACAAACTTAACGTCGTGAACACCCAGAAGGAAATCGCCTGCAAACTGACCTCGCCGGAGTTGCAAGCCCGCAAAGCGGGCGCGGTGGCTGAATTGAAAAAGAAAATCCTCGAAACGGTGGAAACCGAGTACGGCTACGCTTTTCGTTTTGCCGGATCGGACGAGACGCTCGGCCAACTGATGGTTTTCATCCAGGCCGAACGGCAATGTTGCGACTTTTTCACCTTCAAACTTGGTATCCAAGACCCTGAAAGTCCGATTTGGCTGGAAATATCAGGGCCTGCCGGTTCAAAAGAATTCGTCAGGGATGAATTGGGATTAACAACTAACATACAATGAAACTGTATTGGACCATGCCGCAAGGCATCAAACAACACCACCGACGCGAACTGGAACTGTACGAAACCGAGTTTGATGAGCGCCACCTGCCACAAGCGTGGCGACACCTTGAACGCGCTCATATTCTGGCGCAACCCTGGCCGCGCGAACATTCGTACGTGCATTGGCGGATGTTGCGTTTCGGTTTTTTTATCAAAAGCCCGAAAGAGGTGCTCGGCCAAATCACGCGACTCGTATTCGGTGGAGTGAAATCCTTCGTGGGCAAAGTCCCGGTCGGGAACACGGGCGGAGCGAATGTGCCGCCGTTGCGACCGATGGAGATACCGGAGGACTTGCGGCAGATTTTAAATTCCCAGCAACAATTTTTAGATTAACCTAAATTTATTTTACAACCAGCCTTATATTTGCCGGGAATTCAACTCATGGCAAATGATAAGGCTTCTCTTTTTTTCCCTTTTTACGATATGGCTCTTAGTCGCGTGCGAAAAGACGTTTCCGCCGCTGCCTGATGATGCGGAACTGCTCGATGGCCCCGTCGAAGGGCTGAGCGAGGCAGAAAACCGCCGTTTTCTGGCGGGCGATGTGGCTTTTAACGACGAGGTGTTTACGGCAACCACCGGGTTAGGGCCACTATTCGTGTCCACCAGTTGCGGCAGTTGCCACGCAGGCGACGGCAAGGGTCACCCGATGAATGCGCTCACGCGCTTTGGCCAATGGGACGACACCGGCAACCAGTACCTGCACCTCGGCGGCCCGCAACTCCAACACCGCGCCCTGCCGGGCTACTCGCCGGAACAGTTGCCGTCCGGCGCTCCCTTCGCCAAACTGTTGCCGCCGGCCAATACAGGTCTGGGTTTTTTGGAACTCGTGCCGGATGCGGATATTCTGGCCATGTCCGACCCGGACGACTTGGACGGCGACGGCATCAGCGGACGACCGAACTGGATCGCCCTGCCGGCCTACTTGACCGCCCGACCGGATGCCGTATCACAAACCGGGCGATACATCGGGCGGTTCGGGAAAAAAGCCGTCGTGTACGATTTGCTGCAACAAAGCGCCCGCGCATACAATCAGGATATGGGCATCGCTTCCACTTACGAGCCGTTCGATACTTATACGAGTCACGAGATTGACCCGGAGGTGAGCAACCAGACGGTGCAGGACGTGGTGTTTTACCTACGCACCTTGAAAGCGCCGATTCCCCGCGACACGGATGCGCCGGATGTAGCGACGGGCAAAACGTTGTTCGGGCAAGTCGGCTGCGCCAAATGTCACCGCCCGACCTTGCGCACCGGTCCCTCCTCCATCGAGCCGCTGGCCGAACGGGATTTTCACCCTTACACGGATTTGCTGCTGCACGACATGGGGCCTGAACTCGACGACGGCTACACCGAGGGTTCGGCCACGACCTCCGAGTGGCGCACCCCGCCGCTGTGGGGTCTGGGGCTTTCCAAAAATTCGCAGGGCGGCCAATACTACCTACTGCACGACGGGCGGGCGCCAAACATCGAGGCGGCCATCCTGCTGCACGGCGGCGAGGGCAGCCAAAGCCGGGCGGCGTACCAGGCGCTGGATGCGGCTCAAAAAACACGATTGCTCAGCTTTTTGGAATCGCTTTGAAATCATGAGACGAGACGAGTTTATCAGCATCAGCAGCCAGGCAGGACTGGCGCTTTGCCTCGCGGCCTTGTTGGGCGAAAGTTGCGGCAGCGCGGTTTATTTCGCAAAAGCGACAGTGGCAGCGGACAGGGTCAGTGTGCCAAAATCGGAATTTCAGTACCTGAAAAAAGAAGAGTTGCGCGAACGCAATTTTGTTTTTGTGAAGCCGCCGGGCGCGGAGTTCCCGGTGTGTTTGTACAAATCCAGCGACACCTACACGGCTTGCCTGATGCGTTGCACCCATCAGGGTTGCGAGGTGGAAGTACAGGGCAATCGTTATGTGTGCCCTTGTCACGGCAGCGAATTCAGCACCGGCGGCGCCGTGCTCGACGGGCCTGCCGACCGACCGCTCAAAACTTTTAAAACGACACAGGATGAAACACATATCCACATCTGGCTGGCATAAAATCGGCTTGTTCGCGTTACTGTTGCCGGCGGCAAACGCAGCATCGGCGCAAAATGACAGTACCTGGCTGCGCCGGGTACCGCCCGCCGCAACGGACTCCGTGCCGGGAAAAATGAACATGGATGCGGTGTACGACCGGCCTTTTTTACAGATGGGCAAAATGCCCGTGGCGCTTGGCGGGTACGTAGAGGCCAACACCGCCTGGTTTGCCACCGATGGGGTGTCGGAAGGCTTGTCGTTCCAATTGCCGCGACTGACCATGTTTCTGTCGTCGAGCATTGCGCGGCGCATCAGGTTTTTGACCGAAATCGAGTTTGAAGAAGGCGGGCGCGAAATCAACATCGAATTTGCCTCGCTGGATATTCAGTTCCATCCCGCGCTGACGCTGCGCGGCGGCGTAGTGATGAACCCCATCGGCGCGTTCAACCAAAACCACGACGGGCCAAAATGGGATTTTATCAGTCGCCCGGTGTCGGCGACGCAGATGTTGCCCGCCACCTGGTCGAACGTGGGTTTTGGGCTGTACGGCAAATTCTACACGGGCGACTGGACGTTCGGCTACGAGGCTTACCTGAGCAACGGTTTTGACGAAAGCATTATCAGCAACCCGGAAAACCGCACTTTTTTACCGGCAGCCAAAGAAAATCCCGAACGTTTCGAGGAGAGTTTCAACGGGCAGCCGCTGTACACGGGAAAAATATCGGTGCGCCGTCAGAATGTCGGGGAAATTGGCCTTTCGTACATGGGCGGCGTGTACAACAAATTCCAGGAGGACGGCCTGACGCTCGACCGGAAGCGCCGGCTGCACACGTTCGCCGCGGATTTCAACACCGTTGTGCCGCATCTCGGAACGAGGCTGCTCGGCGAATGGGCCTGGGTGTGGGTGGATGTGCCGGATACATACGGTCAGCAATTCGGCAGTCGTCAGCATGGTGGCTTTTTGGATGTGGTGCAGCCGGTGTTGCGCCGTAAATGGTTGGGTTGGGAAAAAGCCGTGTTCAGCGTGGTGTGTCGCCTGGAATACGTGGACTGGAACGCGGGCACATTCCGGGAGACCGGCGGTGACATCGGCGATGAATTTCGCGCCATCGTGCCGGGCATCAGTTTCCGCCCCACGGCTCAAACGGTGCTGCGGCTGAACTATCGCTACGAATGGCAACGCGACATTTTGGGCAATCCGCCCGTGCGGACAGCGGGTTGGCAGTTTGGCGTGAGCTCATATTTCTGAGTTTGACCGCGATCTTGTTGGCTCGGGTTTATCCGTCAACTGCCGGGGTCTGCCTTTGCGCTATCGCGCAGGGGCAGGCCCCGGCCAGGCGAAGTGAGTGCCCAAAGGCCAAAACATGACCGGGATGTGGCCTGCCCAAGCGCCGCCCCCGCGTTAGCGGGACGCGGCAGCGCAGGGCTGGCCGGCGAAGCGGCAGGAAATGTTGGGGCATATTTTTTGATATGCTTCGTTTTCACCGGGATCATCAAAAGCATCTTCCACAAGCCGTATTAATGATGAAAAATTACCCCATTTGCTCCAAGCATTTTGAAGACCCACTTGTCATTTCTCACATCAAATCCAGTGGTCAGAAAATCAAATGCGCGATTTGTAAGAAGAAAGCCATCTGCGTTGAGGTTCGAGATTTGGCGGAAGTGCTCGAAGAGGCTGTTCTTTCCGAATATGATGACCCTTATTCGCGTGGCGCTCCTTATGACAAAGAGCAAACTTTTTATGAGGACCGGTTTCCGGGTATTTCTGTCAGTTATACTGAGGAGGTGTTGCAAGGTGAGTTTGGCGTTGACGATGGCGACATCGCGGCGGATATTGCAGCATTCTTCGAACACGCTTATTTGAGCACACAAAGCATTTGGACGCCCGAAGAACATGAACGATTAATAGATGGCTGGCAGGAGTTCAAAGAGGTTATCAAACACAAAATCCGGTTTCTCTTTTTCAGACCGGAACACCGAAAACGATTTGAAAATCCTTACGGTGACTTCGTAAATCCTTTTGATATTCTGGATGAGGTTTGCAGTGCCATTACTCGTTTGAATCTCATCACACGTTTTCCAATTAGACAGTTGAAGATTTTCCGAGCGCAGCAGCACACCACAGGGGAGAAAATTGGGTACGCTAAGCGCTTGGGCTCTCCTCCCGGCTATTTGGCAAAAGACAACCGGATGAGTCCTGCCGGCATTTCCATGTTTTACGGCGCTTTTGACCCGGATACCTGCTTTTATGAAGTTGCCGACACGAGTTGGACAGGGTCGGAAATTACCACCGGCACTTTTACGAATTTAAAAGCTCTGAACCTGATTGACTTTACCAAGTTTAAGGGAGTACCGAGTCTCTTAGACAAATCGAGTCGGGGTAAGCGTGCCGTTGCAAAATTTATTCAATCGTTCCTCCGTGATGTAGCCATTCCGATTAAACCAGACGACAAAATACTGGACTACATCCCGACCCAAGTGGTCACAGAGTATCTGAGGTATGTATTGTCCACCAAAATGAAGGTTCATGGTCTGATTTATCGCAGCGTAAAAAATCCCGGCGGAAAATGTGTCGTCTTGTTTGTGGACAATGACCAGATCGTGGAGGATCGGCCTGAAATTGAAATCACCACTTACAGCGAATTGTTTTTATCTCTGGTTGAAGAAAGCATAACGACTCAAAGCCTTTGAGGGCTACATTGGTTTTCGCCTTTCTCTTAACCGCCGGGGTCTGCCTTCGCTGGCTCAGATTTTGACACCCGATAATTTATGCATCGCGTTACTCCTGCATTTTCGCTGATTCTGCTCGCTCTGTGGAGTTATTGGAGTGCCGTTATCGTACTCCTTGTTTTGGTAGCGATCGGACTCTGGCGCTTGCTGATTATTTGGCAAGATATCCGCCGAACAGCCCGTGTTGTGGGTTTCCTTGCTCCTGCGCTTGCTGAATTGGACGAATTTTATGAACTCATAGATCTGTCGGTGGAGAAGTCGCATTTTTTTCAACGGCACGGGCCGATGCTGAAAATTGCAGATATTCTGGAACGCGCCCGGACCGGGGGTATGCGGGTATCGGGGCTTTCCGGCAAGCCGGTGTCGTCGGCTCGCTGGTATCGCCACGCGGATTTGCTGCACGCCATCCGGGAGACCCTGGCGCGATGGAAGGCCGGGGAACGCCCCAGAGGCGGGGTGTTTGTCTTTCGTTTCGATGCGATCATTGGGGAAGGGTATGAAAAAGACGGGACTGATTTGATGAAGACCCACATTGCCGTGGTCGTCATTCGGGATGGCGTGGTGATTACTGCTTATCCATTGCTCCGAAACCCGGTGTGAAACCCGGGCTCCCTTACCCCACTTTTTTTGCGGCTGCTTCTTTGTGTTACTGCCGGGGTCTGCCTTTGCGCCATAGCGCAGGG
>JADZFP010000294.1 GCA_020849825.1 Saprospiraceae bacterium | reverse complement strand
CCACTACAAAAACCTGTCCTAAAAACCCAGGCTCCCTCGCAAGCTCGCCGCAGCCTTCTACCTGTGCCGCAAACAAATTTCCTGCACACTCCATGATTTCCCTCCGCTTTGTCGCGGGCCTGACCGCACTCCTGTCGCTTGCCCTGTTTTCCTGCAAAAACGACCCAAAAACCGCCGCTGCCGACACCGAAACCCTGCCCAAACCCGACACGATCCGCATAACGCCCGTCTCCACCGAAGGCGCCCGTACCTATACCGTCACCGAAGGCGTCGTGTATTGGCAGGGCAAAAAAGCCGTGGGCGACACCCACAACGGCGCCATTCAGGTCAGCGGCGGCGAGCTGCTGGTCAATCAGGGCCAACTGCTCAGCGGCCGCATAACGATCGACATGAAAAGCATTTCGGTAAGCGATATTCAGGACCCCCGCGAACGCGGCGATCTGGAATCGCATCTGCGCGACACGGAATTTTTCGACGTCAAAAATTACCCCTCGGCCGAATTCAGTTTCGACGAAGCTTTGCCCAGCAAAACGCCCAATTTCAACGCGGTCATTACCGGCCAACTCACCATGAAAGGCAAAAGCAATGCGGTCAATATTCCCGTCCGCCTCGACATCAAAGGAGACGAACTGACGGCCGAATCACCCGCTTTTTTGATCAACCGAACCCAGTGGGGCGTCAATTTCCGCTCGGGGGTACTGGGCACCGCCAAAGACAAACTAATTGAAGACGTGGTGCCTTTATCGCTTAAAATCAGGGCAAAGGCTGAGTAAGGCGGCGCTACAGTGCACGCAGAGGGGGGCTCCCGGGACGCCAGATTGATGAGACCGCCTCTTGAAAAAAAATCTTGCAAAAAACTTACAATGCCGGGAACTTTGCATTTCTCCTGGCAGTTAAGACCGCTTAATGAAAACCCAACCAATGGCATCTTTCAACTTAATGGCTACCGATCTGACGCAAACGCGGTACGATCGCATCTTCGAACGGGAGTTCTATCCGCTCGCCGATGCCGTGTATTCGTTTGCCATTCGGCTGACCAACGACCGCAACCGCGCCGACGACCTGGTGCAGGACACTTTCATGAAAGCCTGGCGCTTCATGGACCGCTACACCGAGGGCACCAATGCCAAAGCGTGGCTGTTCCGGATTTGCCGCAACGCTTTCATCAACGAGTACCGCAGCAAGGTGCGTCAGCCTTACAAGGTGGACTACGAAGAAGTGGTCGTCTATCACAACGAAGACGATCCGGCTTCGACGCGCTACCACGACCTGCACGAGGAGATGGGCGGAAAACTGCTCGGCGACGAAGTCGTCCGCGCCATCAACGCCCTGCCGCCGGCTTTCCGCATGGTGGTGCTCCTCGATCTCGAAGACTTCACGTACGAGGAAATGGCCGCCATCGCCGACATTCCGATCGGTACCGTCCGCTCCCGCCTGCACCGCGCCCGCAATATCCTGGCCGACAAACTCCGGGAATATGCCGAAACTCGGGGCTATAGCGCAGCGGACGACAGCGTCAATGATGTAACCGACAACCAGGAAGTACCTGTTTCTGCGTAAAAAACCTCGGGGTTTGTCCGGCCTTGTCGCCGGATAAACCCTTTTTTCTTGCTTTTTTTTCAAACCAAACCAACACTCATCTCTTCACCGTCAATGCCAATTACCAAGGGTCAGCGGGTCGAATAATGACCAAAGGCAAAACACGAAACCGCCGAACCGGCCGTTTTTTGCCCTTCGCCTTCTCCCGCTCCCGACAAATACCCGATCATGATGCAGCAAGGATTCATTGTTTCAAAGCCCAGCGCGTTCCATAGCTTTCCTCCGATTGACAACCGGTCGAAACAACGTTGTCTGGCGCCTGTGCAATCCTGTTCGGGTCAGTATGGCAGCACAACCCCCGGGGCTGGCTTTGACACAAACTTTTACCCAACAATGAAAAATTCACTCAAGCGCCAACAAAACACCGCTGCCACCACCGTGCAGCCGGGCCTCTCTCAAAACACGCAGGATCAACCCGGCTTTCAAACCTATTTGCCCGAACCCCCGGTCGCCCCATACGCCACGCATGCCCTCCGCTCGCCCGAAGCAGAATCCTTCCGCGCTTTTATAAAAAGCCGCCTGCCCCGCGAAAAAGCCCCACAGGCTTTGCTCAACAAAATCAGGCAGATTACCAAAACACCCGCCTGATCCGCGCGCTCCTGCATCCGCTCCTTTTGCAGGATTTTCCCACTCAAACAGGTCAAACCGGAGGATTCCAGGAGGAATCGCTCCGGTTTCTTTTTGCTTCAAAACACGCCGGAATCGGAGCGTTTGTTCTGAATTCCGGGCCGCCGCCTTACCTTTGCGGCCGCTTTCCCAAATCAAGCAACACATTTTCGTATGACATCCCGCGACATTCGCCGCCAGTTCCTCGACTTCTTCGCCTCCAAGGAACATAAAATCATCCCCTCCGCGCCCATCGTGGCCAAAAGCGACCCCACGCTCCTGTTCATCAACTCGGGCATGGCGCCCCTCAAAGACTTTTTCCTCGGCAACCAGACGCCGCCAGCGCCCCGCGTTGCCGATACCCAAAAGTGCCTGCGCGTGTCGGGCAAGCACAACGACCTCGAAGACGTGGGCTTCGACGGCTACCACCATACCATGTTCGAGATGCTGGGCAACTGGTCGTTTGGCGATTATTTCAAAAAAGAAGCCCTGGCCTGGTCCTGGGAACTGCTGACGGAAGTGTACAAGTTGCCCAAAGACCGCCTCTACGTGTCGGTGTTCAAAGGCGATGAAAAAGAAAAACTGCCCTTCGATCAGGAGGCTTTCGATACCTGGAAACAATTCGTGCCGGAAGACCGCATCCTCCCCTTCGGCAAAAAGGAAAACTTCTGGGAAATGGGCGACCAGGGCCCCTGCGGACCCTGCTCCGAAATCCACGTCGACCTGCGCTCCGACGAAGAACGCGCCAAAAAGAACGGCCGCGAACTCGTCAACGCCGACGACCCCAATGTGATCGAAATCTGGAACAACGTGTTCATGCAGTTCAACCGCAAGGCCGACGGCTCGCTGGAAGAACTGCCCGCCAAATCGGTCGACACGGGCATGGGCTTCGAACGCCTCTGCCGCGCCGTACAGGGCGCTTCCTCCAACTACGACACCGATGTGTTCAGCCCCCTGATCCAGTTCCTGGCCAATTACTCCGGCATCGCTTACACGGGCACCTACCCCGGCGTGAACGAAGACTGGAAAAAGACAGACGTGGCCATGCGCGTCGTGGCCGACCACCTGCGCGCCGTGAGCTTCACCATCGCCGACGGCGAACTGCCCAGCAACACGGGCGCCGGTTACGTCATCCGCCGTATCCTGCGCCGCGCCGTGCGCTACGCCTACTCCTTCCTCAACATCAAGGAGCCGATCCTGTACCGCATGTGCCCCATCCTCGCCGATGAATTCCACGACGTTTTCCCCGAACTGAAAGCCCAGCAGGACTTCGTGGTGCGGGTGATTCTGGAAGAGGAAAAATCGTTTCTGCGCACGCTGGAATCGGGCTTGAAACGCATTGAAAATCTTGATATTCAGAATAATAACATCAGCGGCCAGCAGGCTTTCGAATTGTTCGATACCTACGGCTTTCCAATCGACCTCACCCGCCTGATCGCCCGCGAGAAAGGCTGGACGGTGGACGAAGACGGTTTTGAAAAAGCCCTCAACGAACAAAAAGACCGCTCCCGCCGCGACGCTGCCAAGGAAGTGGGCGACTGGACGGTGCTTTCCGGCGACAACACCATCGAATTTGTCGGCTACGACGTGCTCGATACCCGCGGTTCGCAGGTGGTCAAATACCGCACCGTGGTCGCAAAAGGTCAGACGCAATACCAGGTCGTACTCGATCGCACGCCGTTCTATCCAGAGGGTGGCGGCCAGGTAGGCGATACGGGTACCATGACCTTCGGCGCCGAAACCGTGCGTGTGGCCGACACCAAGAAGGAAAACGACCTCGTTATCCATATCCTCGACAAACTGCCGGCCGACATGACGGCCCCGGTCATGTGCCAGGTGGATGCCCGCAAACGCCACCTCACCGAAAACAACCACTCGGCCACCCACCTCCTGCACGCAGCCCTGCGCCAGGTGCTGGGCACCCACGTACAGCAAAAAGGCTCGTACCTCGACGACAAAGCCCTGCGCTTCGACTTTGCGCATTTCCAGAAACTCACCGACGAAGAACTTGCCCGCATCGAGCATCTGGTCAATGAAAAAATCCGCCAGAACATCGCCCTCGGTGAAGACCGCCGGCTCCCGATCGAGGAAGCCAAAAAAGCCGGCGCCATGATGCTTTTCGGTGAAAAATACGGCGAAACCGTGCGCATGATCACCTTCGATCCGGGCTACTCCCGCGAGCTCTGCGGCGGTTGCCACGTAAAGGCCACGGGCCAGATCGGCCTGTTCAAAATCACCGCCGAAACGGCCGTCGCCGCCGGCGTGCGCCGCGTGGAAGCCGTCACGGCCGATGGCGCCGAAGCCTACATCACCGAAAACCTTTCGGAGGTGGCCGCTTTGAAAAACATGCTGAAAACCAAGGACCTGGCCAAGGCGGTGACCGATTTGCAGGAAGAAAACAAACGCCTGCAAAAAGAAATCGAACGCCTCGTACAGGAACAGGCCAATGCCCTGCGCGGCGAATTGCGCCAGCAAGCCCAAACGGTCGGCAATATCCGCCTGGTCGCTGCCGTGCTGCCCATCGGCGACGCCAACGCCGTCAAAACCCTGGCTTTCGAACTCGAACGCGAGCTTGCGCCGGCAGTGGTTGCTTTCGGCTCGGTTTCGCCCGAAGGAAAGCCTTTGCTGACCGTCAAAATATCGGATGATCTGGCCAAAAGCCAGGGCCTGAACGCAGGAACCATCGTACGCGAACTCGCCCAGAAATTTCTCAAAGGCGGCGGCGGCGGTCAGCCTTTCTTTGCTACGGCCGGCGGCAGCGATGCCAGCCAGCTGGATGCAGCTGTGGCGGCGGTGCGCGGTTATCTGCAGGCTTGAGCGTACAGGCAGCGGCGTTCAACTATCGTACAGCCGCCTTGACAAATACATCACGACCATCGTCCGGTGCACGGTGTAGGCCAGCCAGCTTTTGAAACGGTGCCAGGGATTGTGCAATACCTGGGCGTTTTCGGCCGTAATTTCGACGCAATGCTCGCGGATCAATTCATCCAGGTGCTGTTCCAGCATTTGGGTAAATGGCTTGTCGGTAATTTCCACATTGAACTCGATGCTCCGGTAGCGGCTCAGGTGGTTGAGGTTGTAGGAGCCTACGCTCGTCCAGCGCCCGTCGGCCGTCATCACCTTGGCGTGCAAAACGGAGGGGCGCCATTCGAACAAGCGGATGCCTTTGTACAGCAGGTAGCGATGCAAATAATGTTCGGCCAGTCGCGCCAGGGGTACGTCGGAGGGGCCGCTGAGGATGATGCGCACTTCCACGCCCCGGGCGGCAGCGCGCGCCAGCAGGCGGCGAAAACTTTTTTCCGGTAAAAAATAGCTGGCGGCCATCGTGACGGATTGCCGGGCATTTTTCACGGCATCGCGGCAGCTGCGGTAAATTTCGGTGCGCCGCCGCATCCAGTCGTTGCGCAAAAAGCGGAGTTTCAGGTGATCGATATGGCCGGCCAGAAGGCGTTTGGGGGCGGGTTTTTGCCGAAAAAGCCGTTCGCACACCAAATGCGGTTGCCGGCAAACGGGGCCTTCGATCTGCACGGCAAAATCGAGCCATACCCGCTCCGTTTCCACCCCGATTCGGTACCGGTCGGCAATATTGATCCCCCCGATCAGGGCGATTTGTTCGTCTGCCACCACGATTTTGTGGTGCATGGTGCGCCCGAAAGCCAGCCGTTCGATCGAGTAGGGTGGGGCGAAAAACCGGAACCGGATGCCGGCTTCGCGGATTTGTTCGAGCGCAATACCGGGCAACTGCGACGAGCCGAAATGATCGGCCAGCAGAAACACCCTGACTCCCCTGCGGGCAGCATCGGCCATCCAGCCGATCGCCGCTTTGCCCGTATCGTCCCATTCGAGGATATACACCTGTACGTGCAATACCTCCCGGGCGCCGGTAATCACGGCTTTCAGGCGGGTGAAATAATCTTCCCCGCTGTGTACCAGTTCAATCCTGTCGAGGTTGGGAGTGGTGTGCACGATTGGCAATTTTAAGGGCAAATTAACACTTCTTTACCCAACCCAAGGCTATGCATACAGCGTGAAAGGTGTTAAAACTATCATTGAAATAAACCAACCTTTCTTCGCCATGAAATACGCCTTCCTGTTCCTTGCTTTACTGAACACGCTCCATCTCTCCGCGCAACAGCCTTTTGCCAAAATGGTCGTCGGGATAGAAACCGGCTGGGACCTGCTGCTGTACGACGAGGGCCAAAAGCCCCGGATTATCCCGAATGTGCACGTGGAATATCCTTTCGGCAATATTTCGCTGGGTTTCGGCCTGGCCTACAAAGGTTTTGAAGAGACGCAATATGATTTCTTTGCCGGCGGGCAGCGTTCGGGCTTCATCGGTGAAAAGAAAACCCGTTTTTACGTTTTGGAAAACCGGTCGATACGGCCCTCGTATTTTTCCATACCACTGCGCATGAGTTACCGGCTGCTGCCCTGCAAATGTATTTATCTGTACGGCGGCGTGTCGTTCGATTTTTTACACCCTCAAACCCGGGCGGTTGATCTCGGACAAACCCTGGTGCAAAACCGTCCTGACAAGGTGCAGACCAGTCCCGACTTTTTTAAAGACAATTACCGCACGTATGAAATCGGGGTAGGGTTCAAACTGCATACCAGCGATTATTTCCGCCTGGTCGCGCGCCCCAGTTACGTCTGGACGGAAAACCCGGAGTTGTCGGGACCGAACGTCATCCGCAGCCTGCGCATGACTTTTGGCATGCAATACGCCTTTGTGCGGTACGGTGGAAAGCGTTGAAAATCAACCTTTTCGTGGTCGGTAAACCAGAAAAACCGCCGGCGCTTTGTCCAGCCTGAGTTCGATTTTTTTCCAGTTGCGCACCAGCAGGGTCCGGGTCGTCTCGTGTTCGCCCGTGAGGTCTTGCGCGATACCGAACAGGGTGTCGGGTTGCAGGGCTTCGCGGGCGACTTCGAGCACCATTTGCGAGCGGTAGGGTGTTTCGATAAACAGTTGGGTCTGGTCGGCGCGTTCCGAAGCCTGTTCGAGGCGGCGCAGGTCGCGGGCCAGTTCGGGGCGTTTGGGCGAGAGGTAGCCGTGAAAGGCGAACGACTGCCCGTTCATACCCGAAGCCATCAGCGCCAGCAGCAGCGAAGAAGGGCCTACCAGGGGCCGCACTTGTACGCCTTCGCGGTGGGCCAGCGCCACGATGGCGGCGCCCGGATCGGCCACGCCCGGGCAGCCGGCTTCGGACAACAGACCCACGTCTTTACCCGCCTGCATGGCCGCCCGAAAAGCGACTTCCGCTTCCAGGGTCTGGCCCTGCTCGCCGATTTCGGTAAAGATCATCTCCTGCAAGGGCTTGGCCGGGCCCAGACTTTTGATAAAATGCCGGGCGGTTTTGGCGCGTTCCACGATAAAAACATCAAGGTTGCGGGCAATGTCCTGCGCATACGCCGGCAAGGTGTGCAGGGCGTTTTCGGCGATGTGGACGGGGATGAGGTAGAGGGTCATGGCGGCGGGTTTGGATGGTTGCAGACAATGGCAAAAGTAGTTTTCCGGGCGCTGCAATTTTCCATACTTTCGCCTGGCTTTTGTATAACATGGAAGAATGGCGGCCCAAACGCGCTTCCGTGTCGAGCCGAACATTCAGGACCACCAAGTTTCATGCCGCCCACCGACGCCACGACCAGCAGCGCCCCCGCCACCTTCACCATCCACCTCCCGGTGTTTGAAGGGCCCTTCGACCTCTTGCTGTTCTTCATCGAACGAGACGAGCTGGATATTTACAACATCCCCATCGCACAGATTACCGACGATTTTCTCGACTACCTCCACCAGGCCCAGACGATGAGCATCGACCTGGCCTCTGAGTTTATCGTCGTGGCGGCCACGCTTATGCGTATAAAAGCCAAAATGCTGCTGCCCCGCAAGGCTGTGGATGAGGAGGGCAACGAGATCGACCCGCGCCGCGAACTCGTCGACCGCCTGCTCGAGTACAAACGCTACAAGGAAGTGCTCGACGACCTGCGCCGGCTGGAGGAGATGCGCTCCTTTATGAATCCGCGCGGCTATGCCAGCACCGAACTGCGCCAACTGGCCCAGCGCGCCCTGGCCGACGCCGAGATGGAAGCCGTCAGCCTGTACAAGTTGCTGCGGGTGTTTGAACGCCTGTTGACCCGTTTTGAAGAAGAACAAAAGGTGAAGCGGGTGCATACCGTGTACAACTTCAGTTACACGATCCAGGATCAGCGCGGGTACCTGATGGCCAAATTGCAAAAGGAAAAAAAATCCAGTTTTGAAGAACTGTTCTGGCCCCTCGAAAACCGGATTCACGCCATCGTCACT
>JADZFP010000293.1 GCA_020849825.1 Saprospiraceae bacterium | reverse complement strand
GGCGGGTGGGACGCCGGGCCGCTTTTTTTGACAAATCGGCGCATTCGTTCCTTCGGGGCTGAACATTTGTCTTGTTTCGCTATTTACGAAACGAACCAAATATTTGTACATGAAGAAGCCGTTTCAACTGTTGGTATTCGTTTTGTTGCTGGCAAATGTCTCCCGGGCCCAAGACAGCGTTCTCGACTCCTCTTTCAACGCTACGGGCATTGTCACTACCACTTTCGGGGCCCAAAGTTCCGATCGCGCACACAGCATTGCCGTTCAACCCGACGGCCAATCGGTTGTCGCCGGCCAAACGTTCGGCGGCAGTATCGGCAGCACGCGGCTGTGTCTGTCGAGATACCTGCCTGACGGCAGCCTCGACCCCTCATTCAGCGGCGATGGCAAAACCACCCTGCTCGTCGGGGAAGCCTGTGAGGCTCATACGTTGGCCCTGCAGACCGACGGGAAGATCGTCGTTGCCGGGTTTTATACCGAATCCGATGTTTTTTACCCCTTCGCCGCGCGCTTCAAAACCAATGGCGCTCCCGATAATACCTTCGGTTTGAATGGCGTGGCAAAGTTGAGCTTTCCGGCTTTTGCACAATCCGCCGTGATCCAGCCCGACGGTAAAATTCTACTGGGCGGCTACTCGGAAGGCCGTATGATGTTGTGCCGGCTGCTGCCCAACGGCGCTGCAGATGCTGCTTTCGGCAACTCGGGACTAGTATTTTTTGATTTGGGAAGCGATCGCGACGATCGTTTCCAAGCGATTGCCTTGCAGCCCGACGGTAAAATTGTCGCCGGAGGAAGCAGCGTGGTTTACCCGACGAGCGCCTGGGCAATCGTGGCGCGTTTTCTGCCCAACGGCAACCTTGATTCAGGATTTGGCCAGGGAGGGTACGCCAAGGTACAGACCGCGGCAATTGAATACATCGAGGACCTAGTTGTCAATGCCTCCGGCGATATTACCGTTACAGGCAGCATTAATCAGAGTGAAACCTGGTCGATGCTGATTGCCCGTTTCAAGGCAGGCGGCTTGCTGGATGTGAATTTTGGCGACAACGGCGTTGTGCTGCGCAACTACGACCTGTCGACTTACGGCAAAAGTATCGGCCTGTTGCACGACGGCAGGATTGTGGTTGTCGGCGCCGTGTACAAAGGTTTCAAAAATGACTTTATGGCCGCGCGTTTTCTGCCCAATGGCGCCGACGACCCGGGTTTCGGCGACGAGGGAAAAGCTTTGCTTTCCCTGGGCACCTTTTACGATGTTCTGCTCGATCTGGCCGTGCTGCCCGACGACCGTTTCGTGAGCGCCGGGCATTATCAGCCGTTCTATAATGGACACGTAGTGATGCGTTTTACAGACAAGGCGATTGTCACCAGCTATCTGGACGAAACGGTGTTGCCGGGTTCGTTTCGCGTTTTCCCCAACCCCTTGCAGGAAAACACGGCTTTGTATTTTCAAGTTCCGAAGGGGCAATCAACACCTGAAATTTGCCTGACTGATGCATGTGGCAGGGTATTGCGGCGGTACAACGACGTAGCCGATACGGATACCGGCGAGCAGGTTTTGCATTTGCAGGCCGCAAACCTGCCGCCGGGGCAGTATTTTCTGTCTGTTCGCGTGGGCAGTGTATGTCGGGTGCTTCCCCTGGTCCGCTGATTTGCCTTAATACAGCCGTTTCAGGCGGGTTTTTTCACCGTTTTCATCTGAATCACGTCCACCAGGAAGGCAAACGCCATGGAGAAGTAGATGTAGCCTTTCGGAATTTCGAAGTGCATGCCTTCGGCCAGCAGCGATACCCCGATCATCAGGAGAAAACACAGGGCCAGAATCTTGAACGAAGGGTGTTGCCGGATAAATGAACTGATCGGTTTGGAGGCGACCAGCATAATGAGCACGGTAACAATGACGGCCGTGTACATGACCCAGAGTTCGTCGACCATTCCGACGGCGGTAATGATCGAATCAATAGAAAACACCAGATCAAGAATAATAACTTCCGAGAGTAGCTTATTGAATCCGGCGTGTTTGGGCGCAACCGGTTGTTCCTGCGCGGCAATTTCGGTTTTGTGGTAAATTTCTTTCGTGCTCTTGTAAATCAGGAACAAGCCGCCCACGATCAAAATCAGTCCTTTTCCGGAAAAATCGATGTCGAACAGGGTAAACAAGGTCTGATCCAGTCGCAGTATCCAGGATATAAACGCCAGCAGGAACAGGCGCATCACCATAGCCAGGCCAATACCCCAATACCTGAGTTTATTCCGCTGGTTTTCAGGCAGTTTGTCGGCCAGAATGGAGATAAAAATGATGTTGTCGATACCCAGGATAACTTCCAGGGCAATGAGGGAAAGTAAGGGGACGATTGCTTCGGCGATCATTTTCGGGTAGTATTACAGTTGATCTTTATTCGCTTCAACAGTGTGTCTGTCCAAAAGTTTGTTCAATCCGCCTTGTATATCTTCCGCACAGCTGCATCGTACTTGTACAGGTCCAGTCGGGTATCGAAAAAAAGCAGGCTGGTTTCGTTCTTGTCATTTATGTCGTAGGAATAAAACATGAACTCGACGTTGTCCGGTTTCTGGCATTTGTCGATCAACGTGCTTTGCATGGACGAATCGATGACCCTGAACCTTTTGTAAGAAAACGGGACCCGTAATTCTCCTTCCAGATTCATAATGCCCCAGATGTCTTCGTTGTCGACGGTTTTCCGCACGGTCAGGATATTGAGTTTGCGAAATCTTGCAAACTCCTCCTCCTTCATTCCGAGCAGCGGGCTGCTGTCCTGATTGAAAACGTTGATGTGCGAGTAGGGGCCGGTTCTCAGGTTTTCCTTGGCGTTGTAGATGTAATATTCGTCTTTGGCCCCGTCTTCGGCGATGAGCACGATCAGGTCTGAGCGGGTGACATAGCCGATGCTTTCAAAGTCATCTTCGAACAGATTTCGGCCATCCATCGTATGCAGCGTGCTTCGCAACCTGTTGTCGGCCAATTGTTTGATTACAACCACGGTTTGGGTCCGGGCGTCGTACTGCAGGCCGTTGCACTGGACAAAGTCAAACATGATTTTACCCGAACTGCTGAAAATCGCGGTTCCTTTTTCCTTGCTGATTACGATATAGCAATTTAGCCACGGGCCCGGCTGGTTGCGGTCTTTGGGCGGCAGGGTAAGCCTGTTGTTTTCGTACAGCACGAATATCCGGTCATAAATCGTATCGATGACGAGTTTGCCCGATTTGGATTTTACCCCCCATTTATAGTTTGAGGTATAAAAAATCTCTTCGGTACTCGAAGGGTTTTGAGCGTTGGTGCTCAGGGCTATTAGGGACAATAGGATAGATATTATATTGATTTTCATAGTTTTTTATTGTTTGCCTGTGCCATTGCAACAACGGCAGTTTACCTTGCCGCTGGAGCAGTTTCCACAATCTTTTCTGTAAGTGCGGTACCCGCCTCTACCGTCCGGTTCTCTCACGTCCTGCGAACCGTTTCCACTACAACTACCGCATTGTTGATCTCCTGATCCGGTACAGCAACTGCAATGGAGTTCTTTTATATAGATGCCTCCACCAGCGGGTTGTTTACAATATTGCTTGATGTTTTCTTGCGGCAAGTCGGAAACCTTTACCGCGACGTATTTTTTTCCGTCGTCAACGGATTCGTATGTCCATCTTGTGTTCGAGAATGACGTCACTTTGTTGACCCGGGGTGTTTCGTCGTGGTCTTTCATCGTGTAAAACATATCGCCGGAGAATGTCCAGCACCCATTGGAGCCATTACAGGTATGATATCTTTGGTCCTGATAAAACGTGAAATACATTGGCGTTCCATCACCGGTGACTGTTTGCCAGGTACCGCAGAGTTTGTCGGTCTGAATCAGATTGCCGGATGTTTTTTGCGCGTGCAGGTTTTGTCCGACATAACTGATTGGAAACGCGATCGGAACGTCGGATCTTTTTATTGAAGCTGTATTTTTTGATAAATCGGCAAGTCTGATGCCGTTGCCAGTTTCCAGAATTTTCAGCATAGAAAAAGGATTCAGTTTGGGGTCGTCCCAGACTGGAATCAACAGATCTCCTTCTAATTTCCATGCGCCGCTACAAGGAAAATTGACCTCTTTGGGAACCGCAAACAGCCTAAAATCGGAGTACATGGTTAGATAAATTTCGCTCTGATAGAATTGCCCGTTTTCAATGAGTTGCCAGGTGCCAACCACTTTGTCTTTAAGTAAAACTGGTACTATGGGTTTCTGCTGATCGGTATAGGTTGTTGTCGAATTCCTCTCCCTCGTAAAGCGGCCCTCGGTAGTCTCAAACTGGTTTAGGTCGATCACTTTGATTTTCAAGCCAGAAGAATTGGTCTCTCCCTTTTCATTTTTTAGCAGCAAGATATTATTGCTGTACGACCAAAAGCCCCCCCAGTTCATTGTATTGTGCGGATTTATCAAACTAGCACTGTACGTATTAGTATCGTGAAATTTGAGCGTCAGTACCTCCTCTTCGCCTTGTAGGTTGCTCTTTTTTGAGTGCCAGGTACCTATGAAATAATCGGGTTTTTGGGCAAATGCCAGAAGATTGGCACTGGCTTTTTCATGCGATTGCCCGGCCGTATTATCTATAATGTCAAATCCAGTCTCGTTTTGAGTTTTCCCCAAAACGCAAATGAGTATAACAAGGGTAATCGTTAAAAGGGATTGCAGTCGATTCATACTAACTTATCATTAATTTGTATGTTATGGTATGTTTTGCTTTGCAAGTTTAGAATCGTTAATGTTATTTTTTATCTCCTTCAACCGGCTTGTTTCCCGTGTGCCTGCCATTTTCATAAACAGCAAAATGATCGGCTTTCCCTTCCTTGTTGCGCACCAACACTTCGATACGCGATTGGGTTAGTTCGAATTGCTTCGTTTCAGGACGGTATGTATAACCCAGGTAAGCGTCAAACTGGTGGGCAAATCCGGGGTAAAATGCAACAAAAACGAAATCCACCGTGCCCTGCTCCCAAAAACCGATGAAGTTGATAAAGGGGGAAGCGGGGCCGTACACTGTTTTATTGCGCTCAATCTCCTCCGCTTTCAGCAATCGGATTTGAACGCCCCTGATGGTATCCGGCAGTTCAAGGCTCACAAAATCAAACTGTTGTCCCAAAAACAGGGTGTCAAAACGGGTTTTGTCTTTTTGAAACACCATGTCGATGTAATCGGCGATGGCCAGCGAACAAACGCCGGCAAGTTCGGCATGGCCGGGCAAGAGGCTGTCGGCCGATGTGGAAACGTCGGATTGCCCGCTTTCTCCTGTCGGTTGATTTGTTGGGGTGGAGCAGGCGATCAGGGATGTGGCGAGTATGCCAAAGACAAGAGATGAGGTGATTTTAAACATAGATTCTTTGTTCGGAAGGCGCCGAATTTGACAAGTTATGTCAGCGATTTTTCTTTTTGAGTTTTTTAGCCAATTTTATAGAATTTTTCAATGAATTTGTATCGTTCCAATCGCTGTGTGAGATGATAATAAACTTCGGATCGGGGCATTTTTTCTGTACTTTTTTCAGTGTGGAATAATATTCCGTTACATTGGCATCTCCCAAATAACCCAGGTTTTCCGCGTCGGCGCCCTTTATCAGGCAGCCGCCGTAGAGGATTTTCTCTTTGCCGGACCAAATGATGATATTATCGGTCGTATGCCCTTCTCCCGGATAATAAGTTTCAAAAGAATACGGCCCGATATGGAAAACGGTATCGCCCTCGATTAAGTACTCAGCCCTTTTTTTGTTGTTCTTTTTGCACAGCTCGTCGGTAAGGCGCGTTGTGTAGGTCTTGATGCCCAGCTGTTTATAATATTCCAGCCCTTCCGTTCGGTCGCTGTGCCAATGCGTTGCAATACACATTGTCACGTCCTGCCGGTGTTTCAAACGAATACTGTCCAGTAAGGGCTGAAACTGGGTCGTATCCCAGGGGGTATCGAACAGGACCACGCCATTGTTTGTGACGAGGTACATCCCGTTTGCCGGTATTCGGTATCCTTCGTATGTGTTGTAAGTTGAATAAATGTAAAAATCTCCCGTCAGTGGGGAGATTTTTAGTTTGGCGTCTTCTGTCTGGCCATATAGGGCGCTCAGGAAAAAGATAAAGTTGATGGTCAAAAGCACAGCATTCCGCATGTTAAATTGTGTTAGTTTTTTTTCTCGACCGCGGCCTGTTGAATTAATTCGCCCTCATCCGGTTGTTTTTTGCGTTATGCTCCAGTTCAACAAGTCCGAGTTCTTCCATCAACGGCGGAATATACATACCGAATCTCCCCCGAAGCCCTTTTTTTAGTCCGTACCAGCCCCCAACCGGATTGTTTTCTGATCTTCCCCATGCCTCGACGGTACCTTCTTTCGCGGGTTTTTGTTCGTCGGCTGCGCCCAGTTCCATCCAGTCGCCGTGTTCTTTGAGCATGTTGTGCAGATCGCTCAGGCAGCGTGCATCATACAGCAGAACGGTTTTGCCTACGGTGCAAACAATAACTTCTTTTTCGTCTTTCACATCCAAATACATTTCATATTCGGCGCTTAGCGGCGGTGTTTTGAGTTGCCAGGGGTTCTCTTTTGTTCCTTTTTTCATGGTGTCAATTTTTGGTGTTGTGAATAATTTCTGCCTCTTTTTTCAAGTAGGCAGCAAACTGTTCGAAAGACTTGTCGAATGGCGGGATATATTTAGCATACATGGGAAACATCAAGCCGCCAATCTTTTCATCATGGTAAAGGTAACTTTTCCGTTGGATCGATTAATGCGCGCTATCCCTGCGGCTTATTTCCGCCTGAATACTTTTCAGGTTTTGCGCATGCTTGCCGCCAATTGAAAAGCCGGCAACGATTAAAATGACCGTAAGAAAGAAGCTTTTATGCGCAGCGGCAAAAAGGGCAATACCAAACAGGAAACCTACGAACACGGCAGTTGTAGTTTTTAGCCCGCGCATCTTTTTCTCCTCTGCCACCAATTCTTCAAGGGGCATCCGGGAGTAATCTTTGCCTGAAATCATGAGAATAGCTGATTGTGAAGGTTCAAAAAATGGAATACGGAAGCCGCATGGGCTTGTTCTATTGCTTTATTAATTTTAATACTTGTGTTTTATTGTTATTCAGATTGATTACTTTAACGAAATACATGCCAACGGGTAAAGACGAAATATCAATCGTTTGAACGGATTCAGCAGAGTTGATGTCCCGAAGCCTTCTGCCGATGGAATCATGTATCTGTATCTGATATTGACCGACATTCCATTTTATGGTAAACTCATTTCCAGCGGGTATTGGAAAAAGTTGAATCAAATGATCTCTGTCGTCCCCATCCATGTTTCCGGAGATGATATCGGGGTTGTAAAACCCGAAATCGACGGTGTTGTTGCCGCTGGCATCGTAATTAAAATAACAATTGGCGGGGTCGCCGTCGTTCAGCGGCTCTTCGTCCGCTATAAGCGTCACAATGCCCGACATGATATCCGTAAAAGGATTACCCGAGCCATTGTTGTCCAAATCAACGTCATTATTGGCGTTTGGTTGAACATTATTGGTTGATATGAAATGCTCAAGGGGTTCACCGGGCCCCCAGTTATTTACTTGCCATACAAAAACGACATAATTTCCGGGCTGCAAACCGGAAAACCTGTAATACCCGTTCTCGTCAGTCACCTGAACGCCGCCGAAGCCCTGCCAGTCGGGTATATCATCGCCGTCGGAGTCCGACCAAATCACCAGAGATACCCCTGGAATGCCCGGCTCTTCGGGTTCATTGATGCCATTTTGATTCAGGTCGTTCCATACCCTGTTCCCGATCGAAACGATGCCGGGGGATACCGGGTTGCCGCAATCCACATAACAAAAGGCCATATCATTGATGGCCAGAATCATTTCATTGCCTGTGGCTTTGCCGATGTTCAAGAAAGTGAGGGCATTGTTGTTAAAGTGGTATATGGCATCCTCGGGAGAATCT
>JADZFP010000292.1 GCA_020849825.1 Saprospiraceae bacterium | reverse complement strand
TTTTGATCAAAAAACCTGCGGCCTCGATCTGGTGGCTTCCACATTTTTTATGCTAACCCGCTGGGAAGAATTTGCCGTTCCCGTCCGCGACCGGCACGGGCGTTTTCCCGCATCGGCTGCACTGGCATCGAAAGCGAGTTTTCTCGACCGGCCGGTCGTGGAGGAATATGCCGCATTACTGGGCAATTTGCTGGCCAAAGCAGGTCTGACTCTTCCGCCAAATAACGACCGCTACCGCCTCCATCTCTCGCACGACGTCGATAATCCTTTGTTGTGGTGGAAAAAAAGCGACAGGTTACGAACCCTGGCAGGTAGCCTGCTGACCCGCCGGGATCGGAAAGAAACCATCTTCTGGCTGCAATACGGCGCCGGCGATCCTTTCGACACTTTCGACTGGATCATGGATTTATCGGAAAAAAACGCGCTGGTTTCGCAGTTCAATTTCATGAGCGAGCGGCCAGCCGGTTCGGACTGCTGGTACCCGATCCAGCATCCTTTTGTGCAACAACTGATTGACAAAATCGGGCGAAGAGGGCATCAAATCGGGTTTCACCCCTCTTACGAGTCGTTTGGACAGCCGGATGTGCTGCAATCCGAACTGGACTCCTTGCAGAAAGCCGTCGGCCAGGCGGTTCGCGGCGGAAGGCAGCATTATCTGCGGTTTGCTGCACCCCACACCTGGCAAACCTGGGAAGACGCAGGGCTTGAAACCGACAGCACCCTGGGCTATGCCGAAGCGCCGGGTTTTCGTTGCGGCGCCTGCAAACCTTTCCCGGTGTTCAATATTCTGACACGGAAAGAACTCAATCTCAAAGAGTTGCCGCTGATAGCCATGGACGTCAGTTTCGCCCGGTACCTCAAAAATACACCCGAACAGGCCCTGCAAACATTGAACGCCCTGCGCAGTCAGGTGCGGAAACACCGGGGTGTTTTTACCCTGCTTTGGCACAATTCTTCCCTCAACGATTACTTTTGGCAACGCTGGAAGCCGGTGTACACCTCCTTCGTAAATTCCTGATGATGAAAACCTTGTACCTTTTTTTTGCGGCCGTGCTGCTTTGCCCGCTTGTTGTGTCTGGGCAAGACAGCGGCATCCCCTTGCAATCAACCTCGTATCACCTGATCGACCGTTTGGATATTCTCGGCGGGGCTTCCGGTTTGTTGCACACGGAAATCAAACCATTTTCCCGGCGCGATGCTGCCGCATTTGCCATGCACTGTGATACGCCGGAACAAAGTTGGTCGAAACAGACCCGCCGCGACCTGCAATATCTTTTCAACGACAACCAGGAATGGGTGGAAGGTTATTCGCAAACGGGCACATGGCAGGAAAGAAAACCCGTTTACACTGATAGTTCCCGTACATTTTACCGGCTCTCGGGGCCGGATGTGGATGCCCGCCCCCGGGTTATTGCCAATGAGCGTCCAGTTTTTGGTATTTTTTACCGCACGCCCGCCAATTTTTTTGAGGTAAATACCCCCTTTTTTCGCCTGAAAGCCAATCCCCTGCTCAACGTTCACCTTGCGCGGGACGTCGACAGCAATCAGTTGCTTTTTGCCAACCAGCGCGGGATTGAGATTCGGGGCGACGTCGACCGCAGGGTCTATTTTTATACCAGCATACTCGAAACGCAGGAGCGTTTTGCCAGTTATGTCGACCGTCGGATCAATCAATACGACGCCGTGCCGGGGGCCTTGCGGTACAAGGACTACAAAAGCAAGTTGTTCGGCAACACCAAGGGGTACGACTTTAATGTCGCACAGGCTTTTATTGGTTTTTATGCGACCCGGCACATCGGGATTCAATTCGGGCACGGCAGGCAGTTCATCGGGAATGGCTACCGCTCCGTCTTTTTGTCCGATTTCGGGCCGCCGCGTTTCTTCCTTCAAATCAGCACGAAGGTTTGGCGATTTCACTATCAAAACCTGTTTTTCGAACTCAACCCGACCTCAGCCGATGCCGCGCGGCCCAACCGACTTTTGCCCAAAAAATACGCTGCCGTGCATTACCTGAATTTCAAGGCGACACCCAGGCTTTCGTTCGGTTTTTTCGAAGCGACGGTGTTCAACCGCAGCGAGCAGTTCGAATTCCAGTACCTCAATCCGATCATTTTATACCGCACCGTCGAGGCCGCACTCGGAAGCCCCGACAATGTTTTGATCGGGTTCGACGGAAAATGGAACCTGTTCAGACGGGTACAGTTGTACGGTCAGTTTTTATTCGATGAATTTCGTTTCGACGCCCTTTACCAACCCCGCGAGCGCGGCTGGTGGGGCAACAAGTTTGCCTGGCAACTCGGCGGCAAATACATCGACGCTTTCGGGATCGAGCACCTCGACCTTCAACTGGAGTGGAACGCAGCCCGGCCCTACACCTGGTCGCACCGCGATTCGCTCAACAGCTGGACGCACTACAACCAAACGCTGGGGCACCCGCTTGGCGCCAATTTTAAAGAACTGGTGGGGCTTGTGCGGTATCAGCCTTGCCCGCGCATTGCCCTCATGGCCCGTTTCATCACGGCGCGCCAGGGGGAGGATACCGCCTTGCAAAACTGGGGCTCCGATCCCTTGCGCGCCAACCGCGACCGGGTGCAGGATTACGGCAACACCATCGGACAAGGGGTGCGCAACGACCTCTGCATCACCGGCCTGGATATGTCCTGGACCTGGTATCACAACATGTTTATCGATGTAAATCTGATGTACCGGCACAAAAACAGCCTCGACGA
>JADZFP010000291.1 GCA_020849825.1 Saprospiraceae bacterium | reverse complement strand
GATTTCCAGTGGCGTCATGGTTGGTAAAAGGGCGTCAAAAGAACGTTTTTCCCTCGGCGGCCATGCGGCGCAGGAGCGGGCTGCAGCGGTAGCGGGGGTCGAGGTAGATATTGTGCAAGCCGTCGAGCGTATCAACCACTTGCCGGATTCCGATCTCATCGGCCCAGCGCAGCAAACCTTTGGGGTAGTTGACGCCCTGGGTCATGGCCAGTTCGATATCATCGCGGCTTGCGATGCGCAAATTGGCCGCTTCTGCCGCTTCATTGATCAGCATGACGAGGATACGCTGCAGGATGGTGCGGCCCAATGTTTCGTCGCGCAGGGGTTCCGGCTGCACAGCGCCCTCGGCATAATCGTAAAAACCGCGGCCCGATTTTCGGCCGAAGTAATGGGCGTCCATCAGGCGTTTCTGGATGAGCGAGGGTTTGTAACGGGGGTCGTAGTAAAAAGCGGTAAACACCTGTTCGGTCACCGTGTAATTGATGTCGTTGCCGATGAAGTCCATCAGTTCGAAGGGCCCCATGCGGAAACCGCCGAGTTCGCGCATGGCCCAGTCGACCGTGGCCGGGTCGGCGATGCCTTCTTCGAGGATACGCAGCGCCTCGCCGTAATAAGGCCGCGCGACGCGGTTGACGATAAATCCCGGGGTGTCCTGCGCCAGCACCGTGGTTTTTCCCCAGCTGTCGATCAGGGCGCGGGCTTGTTCAATGTATTTCTGCTGGGTTTGAAGCGCGGGAATAATTTCCACCAGGCGCATCAGCGGCGCGGGATTGAAAAAATGGATACCGAGAATACGCTCGGGGTGTTTGAGCGGGGCGCCCATGGCCGAAATGGACAAAGAAGAGGTATTGCTTGCGATGATGGTATCATTGCCCAATATGGCTTCCAGACTTTTAAATGCAATCTGTTTGGGCTCCACATCTTCCACAATAGCCTCGATCACCAGCGAGCAGTCTTTGAAATCGCTCATGTGATCGGTGTAGCGGATACGGCTGTACAGCGAATAGGCGTCGGCGTCGGATATTTTTCCTTTGTCGACCAGGGTTTTGAGGCAAGCCTGGATGTTTTTTCCGGATTTGGACAGCGCGGGGGTGAGGTTGTCGCAAACGATCACGTTGTGGCCGTGTGCGGCAGCTACCTGGGCGATTCCACTGCCCATGGCGCCGGCGCCGAGAATACCAATTGTGTCCATTGTCGGGTGGTGTGGTTGTTCTTGTGCCCGCTTTCAGCGGGAAATGGCAAAGGTAGAAAAGCGCCTGTTTTTGGCGCCGGATTTAACGAAGTTCCTTATAGACGCCGGCAGGAGCCAAGGTCACAAGCCTGCATCCGCCTCGCGCATCAGTCAACATTCTGTTTTGTTTTTTGCCTTTGTTCCAACAACACGTTTTGAATTGTCATTTTTTTTACCAAACCTTTCAGCCTAAAAATCAACCTTCGAGACGTGCCTGTTTCCACTATTAGAAAAAAATCCGTCACTGGCGTCACTGCGCTGGAAGCGCCCTCTTCCGCCGTTCGGATTTTGGGTATCGACCCCGGCACGAACGTATTGGGATTTGCGGTGCTGGATGCCGACAAGCGCAGCGGGATGTCGGTTGTGGAGATTGGAGTGATTACATTTAAACACGTCGGGGAAGAACAAACCGTCAAACTGCGCTATATCTTTGAGCAGGTGCAGGATTTGATCCGGCAATACCGGCCCTCGGAAATGTCGATTGAGGCGCCATTTTTTGGCAAAAACGTACAATCAATGCTCAAACTCGGCAGGGCGCAGGGGGTTGCTATTGCCGCGGGCATGGTCAATGGCCTGACGATTACGGAATACATGCCCAAAAAAATCAAACGCGCGATTACCGGCAACGGCAACGCTTCCAAGGAGCAGGTGGCCGGTATGCTGGAAAACATTTTGAAACAAAAGTTTCAGGAAAAATATTTTGACGCCACGGATGCGCTGGCTGCCGCCGTGTGTCACTGGTTTCAATCGACAGGCCCGGCAAAAGGGCAAAAAACGTATAGCGGCTGGGGCGCATTTGTAAAAGACAACCCCGGCAAACTGTCCAAATAGCCATACCGCTCCGGCAGCGAATGTTGCCCGCCTCACATCTTCAGCACGACACGCGCACAAGTTGCTAATCCTGCCATTTATTTCGTCACCCCTCGCGCCAGCTACCGCATAAATGGTATTCTGCCAATATCGGCATTTTTTATACCAGGTAAAAAGGCAAATCCGTAGGTGTGGCACATAGTTTGCCGCCCGATTACCCCTGGAAATAACACCCCGGATTCTTCCCGCACGTGATTCACTGACCATCACATCCATTTAAATCACCAATTGTTTATGCGTAAACTGCTAGTCCTCGTGTTCTTGTTGTCGGCTTCCCTGCTGACGACGGTCGCTTCCGCGCAGGGCCTGTTCTCCTGTACCAGCGGCGGCTCCATTCCTCCACCCGGCGCGATTATTTGCGCCAACTCCTGCATCTACTGCAACATCGACGGCCTGGAAGACGAAAACAATCTTTTCCTGCCTTCCCCGATCGATTTTCCTTGCCTCGGCACCATTTCACTGGAAAATCCGCGCTGGTATGGTTTCATTGCCGGCACGACCAATATTACGTTTCAAATCAACTACCTCTCGTGCAACGGCACGTCCGGCTTGCAAGGGGCCATCGTCGACGGATGTTCGAATACCGTTGTTTGCAACCCGGTCGGCACCAGTCCGGCGCCCAACTCCATGCAGTTGGAAGCCACTGGCCTGACGGTTGGCAAAGCCTATCAGTTGCTGATCGACGGTATCAACGGCACTGTTTGCGAATACCGGATCTCCGTGGTAAGCGGCTCTGCCTCCCCGCAGCCGCTGGGCGCCCTGGGGGCTATTCAAGGCCAGCAGCAGCTCTGCCCGAATGCCACAGTGGAGTTTTCTGTGACCCCCGTGGACAATGCCGCGGTGTATACCTGGACGGCCCCTCCCGGCGCTTCCATCAACGGCGGCGGCAACGTCGCTACCCTGCCCGGTCCGATCGCCGGCGCTTCGGTCAATATCAAGTTTGGCAACACGGGCGGCAACATCTGCGTGTCGGCGTCCAATATCTGCAGCCCGGCAGCATCTACCTGCCTCCCGGTGAGCATCACGCCGCTGCCGATCAATAACCTCCCGGATCTGACCGTTTGTTTCGAAAGTTCTCCTTACGAATGGGATCAGGAGCCGTTCACCCAGGTATTTGCACCGGGAACTTATACGCTCACGTCCACGCCTTACACCTCCTATCTGGGCTGCGACAGTATTGTACGTCAAAAAGTGACCATTTTGCCGCAAAAATTGACCAATCTGGGCGCTGAATACATTTGTGAAGGCGAATGTTACTACGTCGGTCCCTACGAGTATTGCAATCCCGGCAATTACACCGAGGTCATTACGGCCGAAAACGGCTGCGACAGTACCGTGAAATTTACCCTGGTTAAAATACCCGTCAAAGCGGTTATTCAGGAACCCGATACCATTACCTGCGCTATTCCCTCCGTGCCGCTGTCGGGCCAGGGATCGACCACCGGTTCATCCGTATTTTACACCTGGCTCAACCCCTCGGGCGTTGTCATCAGCACGGCCATCAATGCCACAGCCACCGCGCCGGGCACGTACAGCCTGATCGTGCGGAACAGTGCGGGCGGCGTACTTTGCTACGATACGGCGACTGTTTTTGTGCCCGGTGAAACCACCGTGCCACTCGCCGACGCCGGCCCCAACCTGACCCTGACCTGCTCGGTCACGCAATTGCAATTGCAGGGTACGGGTTCGATGGGCACGCAGTACTCTTACCTCTGGACGGCCTCCAACGGCGGCAACATTGTATCCGGCTCCACCACGCTTACCCCTACGGTAAATGCCACCGGCACCTACAAACTCCGCGTCACCAACAACCTCAACGGCTGCACCGCCGTATCGCTGACCGTGATTAATGCTCAAACCCAGTCGCCCAATGTGGGCGTGACGGGCGGAACGGTGTCGTGCAACGTGCCGAACATCTCCCTGGGTTCGTCGACCACGGCTGGCAACCCGACTTATGCCTGGACTGGCCCCAACAACTTTACCTCCGCCGCACCCAACCCGACTGTCGGCGCGCCGGGCAACTATACCCTCGTCGTTACCGACGGAAATACCGGCTGCACCAACTCGGCTACCGCCGTCGTATCCGGCAATACCACACCGCCCGGTGCTACCGCTACCGGCGGCACGCTAAACTGCCTGGTCAGCAGCGTCCAACTCCAGGGCGCCACCGGCGGTTCCAATGTCAGCTGGCAATGGACCGGCCCGAACAGTTTCAGTTCGGCTTTGCAGAACCCCACGGTAAATGAAGACGGCACCTACCAACTCGTCGTCACCGGCAGCAACGGTTGCACCAGTTCGGCAACTACCCTGGTCAATCTCGATCAGACGGCGCCCGGCGCCGCGCTGGCGCCATCCGGCAACCTCAATTGCAACAATGCCTCGGTTACGCTGGTCTCCACCAGCACGGCCAACCCCAACGTGCTGACACACGTCTGGACCCTGCCCGACAACAGCACCAGCAACACCGGCGCCGACGCCTTCCTGTCGGTCAATCAGCCCGGCCAGTACAGCGTGCTGGTGACCAACAGCGTCAACGGCTGTACCAGCACAGCCACGGCCACGGTGACCCAGTTCGCCCCGGTTACGGCCAATATCGACGGCGTGCAAAACGTCACCTGCTTCGGCCTGGCCAATGGCGGCCTCGTCGCCAGCGGCAGCGGTGGTAACGGCAGCTATGAATTTGACTGGAGTGCCGGCGGCGTTACTTCCGCCATCAGCGGCCTGGCTGCCGGTAGTTATACCCTGACAGTGACCGACTCCGACGGTTGCTCGGGCACTGTGGCAGCGACCATTACCCAGCCGACGCAACTGACGACCAACGCCAGCGCCACTCCGCAAACCAGCAATGGCGCCGCCGATGGCACGGCTACCGTCAATCCCGCCGGCGGTTCGCCCAACTATTCCATCGAATGGAGTAATGACGAAACGACGGCTACGATTACGGGCCTGTTGCCCGGTTCGTACACCGTCACGGTGACAGACGCCAACCTGTGCACGGCCGTTCAAACGGTCAACGTGAATGCCTACAACTGCGCCATCCAGACGGAATACAACGTCACGAGCGTCAGCTGCTTCGGCGCCAACGACGGCTCGGCCGAGATCTTCATGAGCGGCGGCCAGGAGCCCTACGACTTCAACTGGAGCAACGGCGACTCCACGGCAACCGCCACCGGACTGACGCCCGGCCAGTACACGGTAACCATTCTGGATGCGGCCAACTGCCCCACCGAGATCAGCTTTACCGTGTTCGAACCGACTCAACTCAATGCCAATGCCAGTGCCACCGGCACCAGCGGTCCCAATACCAACGACGGTACGGCCACTGCCAACCCGACGGGCGGTTTCACACCTTACAGCTATATCTGGAGCAATGACGAAACCACGCAAAGCATCAGCGGACTGAGCGCAGGAGAATACACCGTCACCGTTTCCGACCCCAATGGCTGCTCGGCAGTTCAGACGGTGACGGTTGATGAAGGCAACTGCGGTTTGTTGACCAACATCCTTCTCAGCAGCCCGAATTGCAATGGAGAAGCCACCGGTTCGGCCACAATCATCCTTACCGGCGGCAGCGAACCCTTCACCTACCTGTGGAGCTCGGGCGCAACCGACGCCACGGCCAGCGACCTTGTCGCCGGCGAATACTCCGTGACGGTAACGGATGTCAACAACTGCTCCGTGGTAGACGCTGCCACACTCACCGAACCCTCGGCCATCACGATCCTCGACGTAGCGACCACGACCACGCCCTGCCCCGCCATTCCAGAAGGCAGCGCTACCGTGACGGCAGCCGGCGGCACCGGCGACCTCACGATCGAGTGGAACAACGGGCAGGTTGAGTTCACCGCTATCGATCTCACTGCCGGTGTTTATCAGGCAACGCTGACCGATGCCAACGGCTGCACTGCCATCGCTTTTGCCAACGTACAGGCACTGGATTCAGAAGCCCCCGCCATCGACGGCGGTATCAGCATCGTCTCGCTCGGCGCAGCCGGTGAAATCACCCTCACCCCGCAAGTACTGCAACTCGACGTCACCGACAATTGCGGCCTCGACTTTATCGTCATCGAACCCAATACCTTCAATTGCGATGACCTCGGCGAACACACAATCGTAATCACTGCCGGCGACGACGCGGGCAATATCGCTAACGACACGATGACTATCACCATCGTCGACGACCTGGCGCCCGTGCTGAATTGCCCGGCCAGCGTGGTCCGTTGCTTTGGCGACAACGTCGTGTCGTACAATGCCCCCACGGCTTCCGACAACTGCCTCGGCTTCGGCGGACAATTCCAGTTTGTCTCCGGCCTGCCCAGCGGCTCGTCTTTCCCGGTCGGCACTACGACCAACATCTTCTCTTACACCGACGCCCAGGGCAACGTAGGCTCCTGCGCTTTTGAAGTCACCGTCCTGACCCAACTCTCGATCGTGATCCAAAACGTTAAAGACGACAACGCTGCCCCCGACAACGGCGCCATCGACATCGACATCAACGGCAGCCTCTCGCCCTACACCTTCCAGTGGTTCCTGGATGCTGCTCCGTTCCCCGATACGACGGAAGACCTCAGCGGACTGAGTGCAGGGGTGTACACCGTGATCGTCACCGACGCACAGGGATGCTCCATCACCAGCCAGGATATTCCGGTGACCAGCTTCGTGGGCACCGATGCGCCCGACTGGGCCTACGGCCTGAGCCTGCAACCCAACCCGACTTCCGGCCAGGTAGCGCTCGTGCTGCCCGAATCCGTGGTGAATGCCGAAACCCGCATCCTCCTGTTCGATGCAACAGGCCGCCGCGTAATCGAGCAGAACAGCACCCGTTCGGCGCGTATCGAGATGGATCTCGGCAACCAGCCCGCCGGCTTGTATTCCGTGCTGATTCAGATCGACGGACATACCGTGGCGAAAATACTGGTCGTCAGCCGTTGATCGCCATTTTACCTTTGAAAAAAGGCTCGTTTGCTGTTGCAAACGGGCCTTTTTTTATTTCAGGAAAATTTGAAGGGCCACCGACTTGATTCGATGTTATTTTTGCCTCAAAATCAAATGTTTATCATGAAAAAATCATGGATAATTGTTTGCCTGGCGATACCGTTTCTGTCGAAGGCACAGTCCGACACCAGCACTCTTCGGGTTCATTTGAGCGGCTATGCCGAGGTCTACTACGGTTTTGATTTCGGTCGGCCCACAGCCGCCAACCGCCCCGGATTTGTGTATTCTCACAACCGCCACAACGAGTTTAATGTCAATATAGCCTTTCTAAAAAGTTCGGTCAATGCAGCCCGTTTTCGAGCCAACCTGGCCCTTATGGCCGGCACCTATGCCAATGCCAACCTGGCTGCCGAACCGGGCACGCTGCGCAACATATTGGAAGCAAATGCCGGAATTAAATTGTCAAAAAAAACCGACCTGTGGCTCGATGCCGGTATTTTCAGTTCCCATATCGGTTTTGAAAGCGCTATCGGAAAAGATTGTTGGACCCTGACGCGCAGCATGGCTGCTGACAACTCCCCTTATTACGAGTCCGGGGCCAAACTGACCTACGCCTCTGCCAACAGCCATTGGGTCTTCAGTGCGCTTGCGCTGAACGGATGGCAACGAATTCAACGGCCTCCCGGCAATAACAGTCTGGGCGGCGGCTGGCAAATACAGTACAAACCCAATAAAAGGGTGTTGCTCAACAGCAGCACCTTTTTGGGCAACGACAAGCCTGATGAGGAACGCAGAATGCGTGTTTTTCACAACTTGTACGGGATATTCCAGTTCAGCGACCAATTCGGCCTGATCCTGGGACTGGATACCGGCTGGGAAGCACCTGAATACAAAGGGAAGGAAACCCGCTTTTGGTATTCGCCCGTCGCTATTGCCCGTTATGCCTGGAATAAACGCTTGGCCCTCGCCTTGCGCGGGGAATATTACGCCGACAAAACCGGGGTAATCATTGCTACCGACACCCCAAATGGGTTTCAGACCCTGGGTCTTTCCCTCAATCTGGACGTACAAATTCATCAAAATGCACTGTGGCGCATCGAGGGGAAATGGTGGAACAGCCGCGACGCCGTTTTTCTCGACGCACAGGGTCAGCCATCGTATGCCAACAGCGTACTGACCACCGCACTGTCGGTTGGATTCTGAATTGAAAATTATAGAGCATCGAATCCATCATTTTCGATGTGCAACATTTTCCGTTATGCTCAGCCGTTCAGCCGCGCAAAGCGGAGCTCATCCTCCAGTACCTCGTTTTTGAAGGCGGCATTTTTAAAAATACCCTCCAGAACGTACCCGTTCTTCTCCAGTATCCGCATCGAGGCCGGATTGTGCGCTAATACTCCGGCGTGCACACGTACGAACCCCAGTTGTGTGAAGGCATAGTCGGTTATCAGTGCAACGGCGGCGCTGGCGATCCCTTTTCCCCAGAAAGGCTCGCCCACCCAGTATCCCAGTTCGGCGCCTTTCCGGTAAATATCCGTTCCGGGGACCAAACCGATCCCCCCGCACAAAGCGCCGCCGTACCGGATGCCGAAAGTGACCTGGGGCTGTTCTTTTTGCGTCCGCTCGATAAAATTGGCGGCATCCAGCTCGGTGTACGGGTGCGGGAAATAATCGCGCAAGTTGTCCCAAATCTTCTTGTTGTTGGCCAGGCGGGCCAGTTCAGACTGGTCGGCGGGCGTATACGGAAGCAGTTCGATGTCGGGCATGGCGCAGTTTTTTTAGAAAAAAATGTTCCGACGAATTATAAAGTTCCCCTTGCCGCCTGTTTTGCTTCGGAAGACGAGTTTTAAGAAAACATACGCTAACTTTCTCCCGGCATGACAAACGACACACCCAATCCGCCATCATTTCGCGAAGCGCTTGCTTTCTGGTTTCGACTTGGGTTCATCAGTTTTGGCGGGCCGGCCGGGCAGATCGCGATCCTGCACGATTATCTGGTGGAAAAAAAGCGCTGGATTCACCCGTCCAAGTTTTTTCATGCCCTGAACTATTGCATGTTGCTGCCCGGCCCGGAAGCCCAGCAACTGGCCACTTACACCGGCTGGATGTTGCACGGCTGGCGGGGCGGACTGGCGGCGGGTGTACTTTTCGTACTGCCATCGGCCTTGTTGCTTTGGGGGCTGAGCGTGTTGTACGTGAGTTTTGGACAAATGCCGGCTATTCAATCGGCGCTGGCTTTGTTAAAACCGACCGTCCTGGCCATCGTTGTTTTGTCAATTATCAAAATTGGCCAAAAATCGCTGAGCGGCCCCATGCAGTACGCCGTGGCGGCGCTGGCTTTCGTGGCGATTTTCTTTTTCAAGGCGCCGTTTCCGCTTATTGTCATCGGGGCCTCGGTCATGGGTTGGCTGATTCACGTCTTTGGGGGTAAAAAGCAGGACCGATCGGGGGGAGCAAGCCCGTTGCAGGCGGATCGGGAAGGCGCTTATTTTATCGACAACAATACGGTTGTGGCGGGTAGCGGGTATGATACCCGACGTTTGATCCGGCAGGTTTTGGCTACCCTGGTGTTGTGGGGCGCGCCCCTGGCTGCACTGTATTTTTTTGCGCCTCCATTCGATTTTTGGAAAAACCTGAGCTTGTTTTTTTCAAAAGCGGCACTGGTAACCTTCGGCGGCGCTTACGCGGTGTTGCCCTACGTGGCGCAGGTGAGTGTGGAAAAATACGGCTGGTTGAGCCAGATGGAAATGCTCGACGGGCTTGCACTGGGCGAAAGCACACCGGGGCCACTGATTATCGTGCTGGCGTATGTGGGGTTTATGGCTGGTTATCATACGTTCGGCGGTTCGGTACCGGCGGGCTCGCTGGCCTTGGGGCTTACGGTGTTTTACACGTTTTTGCCCTCCTTCTTTTTTGTCCTGGCAGGAGCGCCTTTGATTGAAAAGACCCGGGAACAGCCGGCTGTCAAATCAGTGTTGCAATACGCCACGGCAGCTGTCGCGGGTGTGATGCTGAGTCTTTGTCTTTATCTGGGGCAGGCCGTGTTGATGCCTGAAGGCGTTTGGTCCTGGTTGCCGTTGGTATGGATGATCGTGTCGTTTGCGGCGCTGCACTATTTCAGGATCAACATGCTGACCTGGATTGTTGCAAGCATTTTGAGCGGCTGGTTGGTATCGGCAATCACATGATGTTCTGGCGGTTGCTCAGAACAATTCCTGCGCCAGGCCGAAACTCAGCGTCATGCCGGCGCCGCTCAGGCCATTCAAAATCCAGACACCCGGATCGACTTCCATGACGAATTCCGTTTTGCCTGGCAATTTGGGGTACACCCCGTGCCAGCTTTCGGCAATTATTTCGTTTGGGAATCGGGCAAACCCGTGCAGGTAATCGAGGATAAGTTTGTTGATCTCTTCCCGGTCGAACGGCGACACATCCCAGCCGTATTCATGGCTATCGCCGAGGATCACTTCTCCGTAAGCATTTTGCGATACCAGCACGTGCACGCCGTATTTGGCAAAATCCGGATTTTCCTGGTTGTAGCGCTCGCGAACGGCTTCCAGTCCGGGCAAATGGGCGTACGATTGGTAGTGCAAAAGTGTCAGCCCGGCGCACAGGGAAGCGCCCAGGTTCCAGTCGTCGGGTTGCGACTGGGTGCGCAGCATTTGCAAGTTGCATTTGGTAATGCCGCTTTCCCGAAAAATGCGCGGATAAAGCGTCTCGAATTCAGCGCCCGAACACACGAAAATCCGTTCGGCATGCCAGAGATCGTAAAAATCAGACAAGGTTTTGGGCTCCACACAGGTGACCGCGGCGCCGTAATGAAACTCCACCTTCAATTGCTCCGACAAATACTGCGCGATCTGCGGAATGGCCTGTCTGGAAGTGACCGTACATTCCGTCGAACTCCACAAAGCGCCCTTCAGTCCCTCTGTGCGAACCGCGGGCGAGTAGGCCGCCACTTCGTTGGGTGTCAGTAATTTGGTTTGGTATCCGGCTTGACCGGCTTCCCGGTAAAAATCCTGAATAACCGACCATTCGTCGTCGTGATAGGCCAATTGCAAGGAGCCGTTCTGGCGCAACCAGATACCCGCTTCTTTGGCCAGTTCAAGCCATACCTCCCGACTGCGCATAGCCCTGTCGAGCAAGGGGCCGGCCGGCTGTCCGATGGGCCATACCAGGCCAAAATTGCGCACAGAAGCACCTGTTGCACGGGTATTTCGTTCGAAAACGCCCACTTTTAACCCTTTTTTTGCCGCCGTGTAAGCGATGGCCAGACCGGCAATGCCTGCCCCGACGATCGCTACGTCATACTGATTGTCGCGCATGAGATTCGATTGTTTTTTTCTTGACCAAAAAATATCGCCAGGCTGTCGTTGTCAATAAGAGGATCAGGCCCGCGCAGATATAGCACAAAAAAGTATAGAAATCCAGCCAGCGCAATTGGCCCGCGCCGAAATTGCGCCAAAGCAATACGCCTACACTACCCAAATACCCTACCGCATCGGCGAGGTACATGAGAAAACCAACATTGCCCCGTTCCCGAAATGCGCCGAGCAGGCGGTCGAAAAGCACGCCATTGAAAATGACGTACGGCAGGAAGAGGCCAAAGCCGGATAAAACCATCCAGATAACCGGCCCCAGGTATCCGGCCTGAAACGACCAGGTGCTTGCCGCCAGCAGCAGCGCCCCGCCAATACTCAGGGCAAGGTTGACCCTGAACGCCGTGAAGTTGTCGCGCAATAATATCAGCGCACTGATGCCTGCCAGGGTGAGGACTGCGATCGGCATTTCAGCCGTTGTCAGCAAAGCCGGCTGGCTTCCGAGCCCCAGATCAGTCCAGATCTCAACGGCAAAGTTGTCGCGCACGTCGCGAACAATGGTCAACAACAGGTAAATACCGGTGAGCAACATTAATCCCGGCGCAAAACGAAGGAACAGCGCCTTGCGATCAGCGCCGGTCATGGGAAATCTCTCTGAACGGGCGTCAAGATCGGAAGAGGAGGGTTGAGGCAGTTGTTCGAGCGCCCATACCGACAGAAAAAGCAGCGGAAAAAACAACAGCCCTGCGACGGCCGGCATCCACCATTCCGATATGCCGGCATCGAGCAACCAGCGCCCGACAGTTTTGACGAAGCCCGAAGAAATAATAAAATTGACGCTCAGCACGGCAGCCAGAATTTCCGTCGTTCGCCGCCCTTCCAGATAACTGAATACCAGTCCCCAAATCATGCCCAGCGGTAAGCCGTTGAAAAACAGCCAGATTGCATTCAAAGGGAAAGGCGTCAGGGCAAAACCCACCAATGACAACCATGCCACACCGATCAAAACAAGCAAATAACGGCCCCGATACAGGGTCTTCATACCCGAAATGATCCGGATGCCGATAAATTTGGACAAGGCATAGCCTGCAACCTGCGCAACGACAAGGATGATTTTAAACTGAACACCCCACAGGCT
>JADZFP010000290.1 GCA_020849825.1 Saprospiraceae bacterium | reverse complement strand
ATAAAAAAACGCATTGTCAGGCAACAACGCCTTTGATGGGGGGTGTTTTTCGAGTCGTATGCTGGAAGTATTCAGCCAAACTTACTATTCCGCCCGCGTGACAAGTTTAACCAGTGCTTTAGTAAATGGCGGCGCATGTTCGGCACGCAGGTGCGACCATTCGGGCAGTTCGAAGCCCTGGAGTTCTGGATGATCCTCAAAATGGATACCCGGCACGCCGGTTTTTTCCAGTAGCGCGTCCCAGGTATCTTTCCGGGGGAAATTTTGTTCCTCCAATTGATACAGCATACCTTTTGAAGGCGGGCGGATAAAAATCATTTTTCCGCCTCTTGCCCTGAGTTTGTCGGCCCAGGATTTTATTTCCATAAAAAACGAATCACGTTCGGCGGGACTAACCTGCAACGGCGGCGGCAGGGGCTGGAACTTTCCTGCAAGGGCAACAGCCTTTTTGGAGGCGTAATCCGCCGGCCGCATGAGCGGACCGGTTCGGGCGCTGAATCCCATCCAAATACCCTGTACGCGTTGGGCATAAGCGGTATCGGTTACCACTCTGCTCCACATACGGGCCTGACGCTCCCGCGTATCGTTGGAAAGTTTGGGTACGCGGTCATAACCGGCAAGATAGTCAGGCCGGTTGGGCAATTCCATCTCTTGCAGCAAGTTGCCGAGGTTGAGTTCACCTTTTTCCACAAAAGCAAACGTCGGCTCCATGAGCAGGTTCGCCCAGTGTTCCATTTTTTGGGCGGGCGACCAGTTGTGGTAATGCTTCACCAGTCGCCCGGCATCGTCATCGTGCATGCTGTTTTTGAAAAAAAACAGGCCTGGCGCCACGGATACCACCAGCGTACCCGCAAAATCGGTGTGCTCAATCAGGTCGCGCACAATCGGCAAAGGCGCCGAGCCTTCCTTGGCGAGCTGAATTACGGGCTTGTTACCGCTTTCGGCCCGCCAGGTAGGCAGGTCAATGTCGAACAGTGCCCGCGAGGAGCCGGCGATAATCGTGTATTCAGGCCCTGCGTGTTGGGCTTGGGCCCGTAATTCGGCCCAGGAGCTGTCTGTGCCGTCGTACGAAGTTTCGTATCCCCGGCTGCGCCAGTACATTTCCCAGGCTGCCGTGGCGGCTGTCACAACCAACAGCACGATCAGCGCTATCCTGCCCCAGGGCTGTTTGGGAAGGGCGCGTTCGAATTGTCTGGATTCAGAATTGAAAGTATATGAATGCATTGCCGCCTCCTTGATTGATAATTAACAAAAACAACATCGCCGACCACACCGTTGCCACCAGCCAGGCCGGGCTTCGGCTGATAACGGATTCCAACGTCACCTTGCGCAGTCCCCAGTGCAGACCCAGCATGGAGGTCATTGTGCCGGCTACCAGCATGATCTGGCTCGTAGGTAGAATTTGCAGGCCGTCCGGGTGCCATCCATGCATAGATGCCAGCAACTGGCCGGCTTTTGAAAAAGTGGCTGCGCGGAAAAACACCCAGGTGATTACGATCAGGTAGAATGTGCCGATTCCGAGCAGCAGAGTTACGATCGGAAAGGAGGCCCAGGGTTTGTGCCCCCACCAGCCCCGCACCATACGTTCGGCGCTGAGATACAGTCCGTGCAGGGCGCCCCAGGCTACGAAGGTCCAGTTGGCGCCATGCCACAGCCCTCCCAGTAACATGGTAATCATCAGGTTGACGTATGTGCGCGCGGCGCCGAGACGGTTGCCTCCCAGCGGAATGTACAGGTAATCGCGCAGCCACGACGAAAGGGTGATATGCCATCGGCGCCAGAAGTCGGAAAAGCCAACCGCGCCGTAGGGGCAGTGGAAATTTTCGGGCAGAGCAAAACCCAGACAAAGCGCGATACCGATGGCCGCGGTGGAATAGCCCGCAAAATCGCAGAAAATTTGTCCTGAAAAAGCCAGTACGCCCAGCCAGGCGTCCAGTCCGTGCAGCGCTTGCTCGCTGCCGAAAACCCTGTCTGCAGTTTTGGAAAGGAAGGTGTCGGCTATTACCATTTTTTGGAAAAGACCCAGGGTCAGCAAGCCGAGCCCCCAGAGCAACTGCTGCCGGTTGGCCTGCTTGGGTTCGGCAAACTGCGGCACCAGTTCGGTGGGGCGTACGATAGGGCCGGCCACCAATTGCGGAAAAAAGGTCACAAAAAGGGCGAAATCGAGAAAGTTGCCGGCGGGTTTGGCACGGCGCAGGTATACGTCGAGGGTGTACGCCATGGTCTGGAAGGTGTAAAATGAGATTCCGACAGGCAGGATGATATCCGGTGCAGCAGGCTGATAGTCAATGCCGGCTGCCTGGAGGATAGCCGTAAAATTGTCGAGCAGGAATTTTCCGTACTTGAAATAGCCGAGCAAACCGAGATTGGCTACAACGCTCACGAGCATAAACCAACGCCGCCGCGTGCGGTCCTCCGTTTCGCTGATTTTTTTGGCTGCAAACCAGTCAACAACGGTTGAAAGCCACAATAGCGCTACAAAAGGCGGGTTCCAGGCCGCGTAAAAAATATAACTGGCCACCAGAAGATTGACCTTTTTTATCCGCCACGGTAATGGAGCATAGTGCAGGCCAAGCAGCAGCGCAAAAAAAAAGAAAAAGGACAGCGAATTAAAGAGCATGACAAGGCAGT
>JADZFP010000289.1 GCA_020849825.1 Saprospiraceae bacterium | reverse complement strand
TTCCGGCACGTCGTGTTTTACGATACGCCAGGCGATGCCTTCCACAATGGCCGTTTTACCCACGCCGGGGTCGCCAATGAGGACGGGGTTGTTCTTTTTCCGGCGGCTGAGAATGTGGAGGACGCGGCGGATCTCGTCGTCGCGACCGATAACGGGGTCGAGTTTGCCCGATTCGGCCATTTCCGTGAGGTTAATGGCGTATTTTTGGAGGGCATTGTACACGTGTTCGGTGGTCTGTTCGGTTATCTTACGGCCTTTTCGCAAATCTTTTACAGCAGCCGTCAGGGCCTCGAAGGTGGCGCCCTGCTCGCGCAACAGGCGGGCAGCTTTGTCGTTGCCTTTGGCAATACCGAGCAGCATCAGTTCGAGGGAAATATATTCGTCGCCGTAATCCTTTAAAAGAGTTTTGGCTGCTGCGATAGCTTTGTTGGCTTCGTTGGTCAGGTACTGTTTGTCGGCGCCCGCCACTTTTGGGGTATCCCAGATGAGTTTGTCGAGTTCCTGTTCGAAACGCGGCATATTGACGCCGGCTTTTTTCAAAAGAAAATCGGTGACGGAATCATCCACGTTGAGCATACCCTTCAGCAGGTGCGCGGAATCGACGCTTTGTTGCTCATAGCCGGCAGCGATTTGCTGCGCCTGGAGAATGGCCTCCTGGGCTTTGATGGTGAAGTTATCGTAAGTCATAATACCGAAACGGGCAGCAAATAGTTTTCCAGTTCCAAAACAGTTTGTTTTTTCGGAAAAAATGGCAGGAAAAGCGGGGTGTGGATGACATTTTGTACAAGAAGATTGTACAAGAACGACATTTTTACAGCAATACCAGCCTGATTATACTTTAAAATCCAATAAAAACCGTTTCACCTCGGCCTGAAATTCGGCTTCGTCGTTATCGCAAAATTCCACTTCCACGGGCAGCACCCACACGGGCAGGTCGTGTTTCCAGAGGAAACCCTGGTGCAGTTCGAGCCGGGTGGCGTCTTTTTCGGTGGTCAGGATGATTTTACGCGAACCGGGCATGGCATTGAAGCGGCGCAACACCGTATTCAGGTCGTCTTCGTTGAAGTAGTGATGATCGGAGTATTCGAGCGCCTGCACGGCGTTGACCGTTTTGCCGAGATATTGCATCAGGTAATCGGTATTGGCGATGGCGCTGACGAGCAAGACATCCATTTGCAGATCGAGCGGACGGCGCACGTCGGGGCGCAGGAGGTCGTAGGTGAGGCCATAGCGATAACGGGAAAAAAACACGCGTTGGCGGGGAAAGGGATCGATCTCCCGGATCATGTCCTGGCGCTGCCGGGCCGTCAATTCGGGTGGGCATTTGGTCACGATAATAATATCGGCCCGGCGGTATTCGAAACGGCCTTCGCGTAAGCGCCCGGAAGGAAGCAGCCAGTCGCGGGTAAAAGGCCGGCTGTATTCAGTGAGCAGGATGTTCAATCCCGGCGTCACAGCGAGGTGCTGGAAAGCGTCGTCGAGCAACACGCATTGAATGTCGGGGTTGCGTTTCACCAGTTCGGGTACGCCCAGCGCCCGGCTTTCACTGACACTGATGGGAATATCGGGGAATTTGCGCTTGAATTGCAAGTGCTCGTCGCCCGCTTCCGAGGCGGTGTCGATCGTACTGACCGGCCGGTAACCCATCGTGGAACGCCCGTAGCCGCGGCTCAGCACCGCCACGTTGATAAACTGGTCGAGCCATCGCAACAGGTACTCGATATGCGGCGACTTGCCGCTGCCGCCTATGCTCAGATTGCCGACCGAAATAACCGGCAAATCGAACCGCACGCTGCGCAATACTCCGATGCGATACAGCAAGTTTCGCAAACCCACGCCCAAGCCATAGAGCAGCGCCAAAGGCAGCAGGAGTATTCGGATGACAATATCCTCGGACATGCAGATTGCGAATGTTGAATAAGCGGTTGACGGGTTTCGGACACCCAAACGGGGAGTTTATCCCTCATTTTTATCGTAAGCGGTCCATCGAGCGCACCAGGGCTTCGTCTTTGCGGATGGCGCGGGTGGCCAGCCAGTTGAGCACAAGCGCGAGTACCGGCAAAGCCAGGCCGGCGGCGAATTGAATGGAACTGCCTTCCGGCGCCTGATCGAAAGTGGATTTTGTGCTGAAGGCGACAAGCGCCAGTAGCAGAACGCCTGCTATCGCCGAAACGCCCGCGAGGCGGGCCTGCAAGGGCCGGTTCTTAAATAAAAAAATAGCGGCGAGGGATACTGCTGCGCCTAAAACGCTGAGGCCCAGCAGGCCGGGATTGTCGAGGGGGTTGAATACACCGTCGCTGAGAGTGGGCAGGGTGCGCGAAGGGTCATTTTCCGGAGCTTGCAGATAGGGTAGACCAAACTGGCCGCCCAACGCGGCAGCGGCCAACAGGAGAAAAATGGTTTGTATCCGTTGGATCATGCTTTTTTGCGGCAAATGTAACGCCGACTGTCAGTCGGCGTAAAAAAAATATGAAAGCAAATTTTTACACCGACTGGCAGTCGGCGTTATACGGCGAAACTTTCGCCGCAGCCGCAGGTGCGGGTGGCGTTCGGGTTATTGAAAAAGAATCCCTTGCCGTTCAGGCCGCCCGAAAACTCCAGCGTGGTATTGAAGAGGTAGAGGAAACTTTTCAGGTCAGTCACTACTTTAACGCCGTTATCTTCGAAAGCCTGGTCGTTCGGTTTTGATTCGTTGTCGAAATCGAGTTTATACGACAAGCCCGAACAGCCGCCGGATACGACGCTGACGCGGATAAAATAGTCGTCTGCAATATGTCCTGACGAACGGATTTCCGATATTTTTTGCTTCGCGCTTTCTGCTACGTCAATCATACTTTAAGAGGTTTCGGGTTGGCGGGTTTCGAGTCAGCGGGT
>JADZFP010000288.1 GCA_020849825.1 Saprospiraceae bacterium | reverse complement strand
GAGGGGAGCCGATCCGAGTTCATAGCCGCTCCCCTCCCCATGGGGGGAGGGGGTGGGGCCCCCTCAGGAGGTGTTGGAAGCTTAGTTAATCGCGAAGCCGAAAACCAAATCACCCTCACGCTCCGCTACCCGGGCCGACACAATATCCTCAACGCCACGGCTGCGGCTGCGGCGGCTTTGCTGGCCGGCGTGCCTGCAGGGACTTTGGCGGAGGGGCTCGACAGTTTCGCAGGGGTGCACCGGCGGTTTGAGTACCATGTTCGCAGGCCCGATCTCGTGTATGTGGACGACTATGCGCACCACCCGGCCGAACTGGAAGCGACCATCGCGGCAGCGCGGATGTTGTTTCCTGGCCGGAAGATCACGGGAATATTTCAGCCCCACCTGTTCACCCGCACCCGCGACTTTGCCGAAGGCTTCGCCCAGGCGCTCGACGGGCTGGACGAATGCCTGCTGCTCCCGATTTATCCCGCCCGGGAAGAACCGATTCCGGGTATCACTTCGGGAACCATTTTGGATAAAATGAGCTTAGGGGAAAAATTCCTCGTCGAAAAGAAAGACCTGCTGAATGTTTTGAAAAACAAAGACTTGCAGGTTTTATTGACGATGGGGGCCGGTGATATCGACGCTTTTGTTCCCCTCATCAGGGACTGGCTCAACAACAAATTTGACCAATGAAACGAAAAGAAATAATCCCTCAGGAACCCGTTACGATAACTTATTACAGGATAAATTAAATCAATATTCAAAAGTGGCATTTCAACTGCCTTCCTTCCGCGCGCCGCGCCTGCGATACGACCGCATCTACTGGCTGCTCTTCCTGATCATAGTCGGGGTGGTACTGCTGTCGGCGGTTATGCGCAAGAAGCACAGCTTCGCCGAAACGGTGGAGGTGGAAGTGGTGCCATTGGGCAAGGGCGACAAACTTATCAGCGAGGTCGACGTGCGCAATGCCCTGCTGCGTTCTTTCGGCAATACGCTGGAAGGAACGGCGCTGAGCAACCTCGAAGTGGATCGGATGGAACGTGTACTGGAAGAAGATCCTTTCGTCGCCGATGCCGATACCTGGGTGGACCAAAAGAACATCCTGCACGTGCGCATCAAGCAGCGCGAACCGCTAATCCGGGTGCTCGACAACAACGGCGGCAATTATTATCTGGATAAAAACGGCGTAAAAATGCCGCCCTCCAAAAACTTCACCGCGCGCGTTTTGGTGGCCACCGGCAATTTGCCGCCTTACACCAACGATTTTTTACAAAAAAAACGCCACCCCCTGAAAGACCTCTATAATCTGACCAATACCCTGCTGGCGGATGATTTCTATGCCGGATTCTTTCAGCAGATACATTACAACAATGCCGGCGAGTTCGTACTCGTACCGCTCATCGGCAACCAAAAAATCATCCTCGGCAGTACGCGCCGCCTGGACGATAAACTGAGCCGCCTGAAAATCTTTTACCAAAAAGCCATGCCCGCAACGGGATGGCGCGAATACGAAACGATCAATTTGAAATACAATGGACAGATAGTTTGTAAACGGTAGCTAAGCTGTTTGTTTTAAAAAAAATAAATTGTTGAAAAATTTGAAGCTAAAAGCTTAAAAAAGTACCTTTGTCGGCGGGAAAAAGTTTCTGCCTGCCGGCAGAGAAAAAGTTAGAACGAACTGAAACTCAAATCACTAAACTTAGGACAACTATGACCGAATTAGTCCATCAATCCCACGATGTGGTCGTAGCCCTGGACATTGGCACGACCAAAGTGTGTTGTCTGGCCGGCAGAAAGAATTCCCATGGCAAACTCGAAATTATCGGCGTCGGTAAGGTCGAAAGCGTCGGGGTATTGCGCGGCGTGGTCAGCAACATCGAAAAAACGGTGAACGCCATTCGCGAAGCAGTGGAAATTGCTGAGCGTCAGGCGCGTATGAAATTCGACACCGTACACGTCGGCATCGCCGGGCAACACATCAAAAGCCTGCAGCATCGCGGTTTGCTGACCCGCGAAAGCGATCACACGGAGATTGCCCGCCGCGACATCGAGCGGATCGTCAACGACATGTACAAACTCGTACTGCCGCCGGGCGACAAGATCATCCACGTGTTCCCGCAGGAATTCACCGTCGACAGCGAACAGGGCATCACCGACCCGATCGGGATGTGCGGCGTGCGGCTGGAAGCCAACTTCCACATCATCACCGGCCAGATCACTGCCATCAACAACCTCTATCGCTGCGTCGAAAAAGCCGGCCTGCGCGTCGCCGAGCTCACTCTTGAGCCCCTGGCCAGCGCCGATGCCGTGCTCTCCGAAGAAGAAAAACAAGCCGGCGTCGCCCTCGTCGACAGCGGCGGCGGTCCCACCGATATCACCATTTTCCACGAAGGCCTCATCCGCCACACGGCCGTGATCCCCTTCGGCGGCAATGTGCTCACCGCCGACATCAAGGAAGGCTGCACCGTGATGCAGCCGCAGGCGGAAAAACTGAAAGTCCGTTTCGGTTCCGCACTGGCCGACGAGGTGTTCGACAACCGCATCATCACCATTCCCGGTCTTAAAGGCCGCGAACACAAGGAGATCAGCGAGAAAAATCTCGCCCGCATCATCCAGGCCCGTATGGAGGAAATCCTCGATTACGTGCTCTGGGAACTGCGCCGCTCCGGCTACGAACGCCGCCTCATCGGCGGTATCGTGCTCACCGGCGGCGGCTCCATGCTGGCGCACGTCGACAAACTCACCGAGTACCACACCGGCATGTCGTGCCGCGTCGGGGCGCCGGTGGAAAGCCTCGCGCACGGCTATCAGGAAAGCGTCAGCAGCCCGATCTTCAGCACCGGCATCGGACTGTTGCTCAAAGGCCTGCAGGACGTGGAAGCCGGCAAAACACCGCCGGCCGAAGCCGCACCCACGGTCAAAACCGAAAAAGAACCCTCCAACGTCTCGGAAGAAAAATCGGCCACCTGGCTTGAAAACATCTTCCAGAAAACGAAAGAATGGTTCGAGGCCGAGCCCGACGTCGATTTTGACAAAAAAATCGGCGCAAAATGAGCACCCGATTGATGTACGCCTTTATCGCAGGCATGTTTCTGATGTTCGTCGGATACAGCCTGCTGCAAACAGGTGACAACCGGAACCCGGCACTGAATATGGCCGGCGTAGCGGTATTGATCCTCGGCGGCGTACTCTTTGCAGGGAGTTTGATCACGCAGGTCCGGCGCAACCGGAATTCCTGATACACAGCGACTTATCAGCAGGAACCCTTTTATTTTCATTTCAAAATCTTTTTGGCTATGCTTTTCGATTTGCCGAAGGACGAGCCTTCCATCATAAAAATCATCGGTGTAGGCGGTGGCGGCTCCAACGCAGTATCCTACATGTACAAACAAGGTATCGTCGGCGTGGATTACGCCATTTGCAATACCGATGCCCAGGCTATGAACCTCAGCCCGGTCGGGACCAAAATCCCCCTGGGCGCCAACCTGACCGAAGGCCGCGGCGCAGGCTCCAAGCCCGACGTGGGCAAACGGGCCTGTATCGAAAGCCTGGACGAAATCCAGCGCTTTCTGGAAGACGGCACCAAAATGGTCTTCATCACGGCCGGAATGGGCGGCGGCACCGGCACCGGAGCTGCTCCCATCATCGCTAAAACCGCCCGTGAAATGGGCATCCTGACCGTGGGGATCGTCACGCTGCCCTTCCTCTTCGAAGGCCGCATCCGTGTCTCCAACGGGTATGAAGGTGTGGAGGAACTGCGTAAAAACGTGGATTGCCTCGTGGCGATTTCCAACGACAAACTGCGCCAGATCCACGGCAACCTGACCATGTCGCAGGCATTCGCACAGGCCGACAATATCCTCTGTACGGCCGCCAAAGGCATCGCCGAGATCATCACCGTGCCGGGTTACGTCAACGTCGACTTCGAAGACGTGAATACCGTCATGCGCGACTCCGGCGTAGCCATCATGGGCACCGCCGCCGTAGAGGGCGACAACCGCGCCCGCCGCGCTGTCGACGAAGCACTCAACTCGCCCTTGCTCGAAGACAGCAATATTTTCGGCGCCAAAAACATTCTGGTCAATATCACGTCCGGGATGCGCGAAGCCACGATGGACGAAATTTTCGAGATCACCGAGTTTATCCAGGAAGAAGCGGGCAACGGCACCAACCTGATTTGGGGCAACTGCTACGACGAACGCCTGGGCGAAAAACTCGCCGTGACCATCATTGCTACCGGTTTCGAAGCAACAGAGAAACGCGTACCGGCCTCCGCTATGCGCCAGGAACCGAAAAACGACCGCAACGTGGTTCACCTCGACGATTTCGATGCGGCCGCTTCAAAAAAGCACCAGCCTTCTCTTTCTGACATCACTGCCGATACCAACGCCAGTGCATTCACCCCGGTGGAGGAGAAGGCCGCCAGCAAACTCGAATTCGAGTTCGATGATATCCGGGAAACGATGGACAAAATGCGCCGCAACCAGGGCCATGCCCATGACCCCTTCGTGCAACGAGAGGAACAAGACCTCACGCCCGAAGAACGCCGCAAACGCATGGAAGAAGCCCAGCGCCGCCGCGAAGAAGTCCGCAACCGCCAACTCAATGTGGTGAAACTTAACTCGCCGCAGACAATCATCGAACTGGAAAACCAACCGGCCTACCTGCGCCGCAACATCCGCCTCGACGATGTACCCGACGCCCAGGAAACCGGTATGTCCGACTGGACCATCTCGCTCGACGACGAACAGGCGCAGATCCGCTTCGGCGGAAACTCGTTCCTGCATGATAATGTGGATTAGGGTTGATGAGGGTTGATGAGGTTTATGAAGTTTATAAAAATGGTTGCTTCTGCACTCAATGCTATAAACTTTTATCAACCTCATCAATCTCATCAACCTCATTAACCCCTTCTTACAGATAATTCGGTTTTTCACATATTTTTCAGCGGCACGGCGGGTGGGACGCCGGGCCGCTTTTTTTGACAAATCGGAGCAATAGTTCCTTCGGGGCTGAACATTAGTCTTGTTTCGCTATTTAAGAAACGAACCAAATATTTGTACATTAAGAAGCCG
>JADZFP010000287.1 GCA_020849825.1 Saprospiraceae bacterium | reverse complement strand
TGTCGCGAGGCTTTGCCTCGTGACATTGTCAGAGAGCAGTAACAACCCTTTTGCCAATACCTAAAACCCAACACCTAAAACCCAACACTCCTACACTCATTTAGTGTTAAAACACTTATCTTTGCGGCATGAAACTGGAAGCAGAATTAAAAAACACCCGTCCGCTGGCGCCGCGACAGCGGGCGATGTTGAACATCTTGTTCACGGCCAGTTGGCTCGACTGCTTTTTGCATCGCCAATTGCGTCCTTACGGACTAACGCACCCACAATACAACATTCTGCGTATTCTGAAAGGCAGCGCCCCCAATGGTCTTTCCGTGCTCGATATCAAAAGCCGGATGATCGACCGGAGCAGCAATGTGAGCCGCCTGGTGGAAAAACTCCGTCAGGCCGGGCTGGCAGAGCGGGTACCGCACTCCGGCGACCGGCGTATGGTCGTGGTGACCATTTCGGAAACCGGCTTGAAAACGCTGGATGATATCGAAGTGGATATTTTTAGAAACTCAACCGACCTGCCTGGTGCAGGACTGAGCGAGCCGGAAGCGGTGCAATTGGCTGATTTGCTCGACAGATTCCGCGAGTAGAGCAGTTGTGGAAAACTAATTTTGGCAGCCTCACGCCGAGCAATCATCTTTGCCTTACCGGCCCGCCCGGTAGCGACCAGAGAAGGCCCTTGGCATTGCTTTTGCACGAGCAATAATAAGGAACAGCCTTCGCATCATTTATGTACGACCATTCGTCCGCCAGGGGCGGTACACCTGCCGCCAGTTTGCCAGCTATGCTGACCCTAGAATTGTTCACACCGAACGACGATGCGCGCCCCGTGTTTCTGGCCGGCAATTTCAACGGCTGGACGACCCGCGATGAGCGCTACCGCATGGAAAAGATACGCGACGGCCACTACCGCTTCGCATTTAAAGAACCGATCGAACTCGGCGAACCGCTCGAATACAAATACGTCAAAGGCGGCTGGGAAAGTGAAGAGCTCGGCGCCGACGGCTATCCTCCCACCAACCGCCGCATGGAAGTACCGCGCGGCCGCGTCAATGATGTCGTGCCCAATTGGAAAAAACACAGCGCGGGTTACGACCCGCAATTTTACCCCGATATACAGATCGTTGCCAAACGCTTTGATGTGCCCCAACTGCGCCGCCGCCGGCGTATCTCCGTGCTTTTGCCCTGGGATTACAAAAATTCGCCCGACAAACGCTACCCTGTCCTGTATTTGCAGGACGGGCAAAATCTTTTTGAAAACGACGCTCCCTTCGGCACCTGGGGCGTCGACAAACGACTGGCAGCGCTGGCCCAAAAAGGGAAAGGCGATTTTATTGTTGTAGCCATCGACCACGGCGGCAAAGACCGGATCAAGGAATACTCGCCTTACCATACCACTAAATGGGGTGAAGGCCTGGGCCGCGAATACGCCCGCTTCCTGGCCGAAACCCTGAAACCTTACATCGACAAAAATTTTCGTACCCTGCCCGACCGCGCTCATACGGGTATCGGCGGCAGCAGTATGGGCGGCCTGATCAGCATCTACGCTGGTCTGTTGCATCCGGAGGTCTATTCCCAATTCATGATCTTTTCGCCCTCACTCTGGATCTCCCCGCGGATTTATGCCGAGGCGCTGCACCTCACGGCTTTCCCGGCAACAAAAATTTACCTCTATGCCGGCGGCAAAGAGGGGGCAAACATGGTCGACAATGCCCAGCGCTTCCGCGAAGCCCTCGTCCGACGCGGCCATACCAACCTCGAATTTCGCCTCGAAATCGACCCGCAAGGGCGGCACAACGAGGCCCGCTGGGGGCAGGAATTTCCCCGGGCGGCGGAGTGGCTGTTCTGACTTTCAGCCGGAGGGATGACCTTCGTCATTGTTTGCAGCGGACAAACCCCGGAAATTTGCCCCATACAAGGCACCGTCCATGCAATCCACTTTTCCCATACGGAAGATTTTACTTCTGCTTTTTGTACTGCAACTGTTTGCAGGCAAGGTGGTCATGGATGAGGCCATGAAGCTTCCCTATTTGTGGTCGCATTACCGGCAAACGGCAAGCGCGGATTCCTTTTTTGATTACCTGAACACGCACTATGCCAATTCTTCCCACCGCAAAGCTGATCCGGAACACCACCACCTGCCGTTTTTTTCCGCAGAGTTTTCCCTTTTACTGGCCCTGAAGCCGGAAGCAGCAACGGTGTCCGTCAGGAAAGTAAACCCAGCCTTGCGCAGCGATGTTTTTGCCGATTCGCAACTGCTCCCCGCCGATTTTCGCAAAAGGGTGCTCCACCCGCCCGAATGGTGTATTTGACGATTGAATGCCTTAATGGCTTTTACCTGCTCATTTTTTAAGTCAAATACTTTTCCACCATGAAAAAATATCTTTCGTGGGTGCTCTACGGCCTGTTGGGCCTGTTGGCGCTCGCCCAGTTCATCCGCCCCGAATATACCAACCCGCCTGTCAATCCGGCCGACGACATTCAGCAGGTCGCCGGCGTGCCGGCCGAGGTTATGACCGTTTTGCGCACCTCTTGCTACGACTGCCACTCGAACGAAACGGTTTATCCCTGGTACAGCAAAATTGCCCCGGTATCCTGGTGGGTGGTCGATCACGTACAGGAAGGCCGTGAAAAACTCAACTTTTCCACTTTCGGCCAGCTCAATGCGGGCGAACGCGCCGATGCGCTCGAAGAAGCGGGCGAAACGATTCAGGAAGGTGAAATGCCGCTTCAATCCTACACCTGGATACACCCCGGCGCCAAGCTCAGCGCGGCCAATAAAAACCTGTTGCTCAACTGGCTGCAGGCCAATGGCGGCGAACAGGGCGAAGGCGGCGGTGGCCCGGCCGGCGAAACGGCCGGCGACGATGACGACGATTGAAGAACCGGTTAAATTTTAAGACCCGTAAACAGGCCCGGCGCGCAGGATCGTTTTTGCAGGTATACAAGGCATTTGAACGCTTTAATCCGCATTTACGCCCACTAACGATTCACTAACTATCCTGCATCATGAAAAATGCGCTTGTAATCTGCACATTCCTGTGCGCCGCCGCCTTTTTGGCCTGCAACAAAGAAAAAGACCTCGTTCGCCTCAACGTCCGCCTCACCGATGGCCCCGGCGCGTTCCAACAAGTCAACGTCGACATCCGGGAAGTACGGGTAAAAATGTCGGGCGATTCGGCCCAATGGCTGATTCTGATGACCAATGCCGGGGTGTACAACCTGCTCGATTTTCAAAACGGGCTCGATACCCTGCTCGCTACCGGCACCCTGCCCGGCGAGGTACTCAAAGAGGTCCGTTTTCTGCTGGGCGAGAATAATTCCGTGATGGTCGATGGCGTCGTGTTCCCGCTCGATACCCCCAGCGCCCAGGATTCCGGTTTGAAGATCAAGGTCGACAAACACCTGAATCTTGACATCAATACCCTCGTTCTTGATTTTGACGCCCAGCAATCGGTATTGCTCACAGGGGCCGGGCAATACAAACTGAAACCGGTGATAAAAGTGAAGGTATAGGACGCGCTTGTGTCGCGGTTTTACAAAAAGAGGCTGTCTCACAAGTCGGGCCGACCCAAGATCGTAGAAATATTA
>JADZFP010000286.1 GCA_020849825.1 Saprospiraceae bacterium | reverse complement strand
TCATGACGCTCAACGACATCCCCAAACACGTGCAGATTCAGCCCGGCGATACAGTAATTACAAGCGGATACTCACTTCTTTTCCCCAGAGACTACCCGATCGGCGCGATCGAATCCTACGACACCCCATCGGGCAGCAATTTCTACTCGATCCGGGTGCGGCTTAGCCAGAATATGGCCGATGTTCGCGATGTTTATGTCGTAAAAAACATCTACTACACTCAAATCGATTCATTGCAACGGCGCGCAAAGGATGAACAATAGCGGCTTTTTTCTCCCAAACTTGTGGCGGTTCCTGGGCCTTTGGGCCGTGCAGGGCCTGGTATTGATACAAATACCATCGGTCGTGGGGTATAGCCTGTTCAACGTCATTCTGTATCCGCTGTTTATCTTCTTCCTGCCCATGTCTATGCCGCGCGCCGGATCGGTTGCGCTGGGCTTTTTGATCGGATTGATGGTCGATTTCGTGTACGGGTCGCCCGGTATACATGCCAGTGCAGGCGCTTTTTCCGGTTATGTCCGACCGACCATCCTGGGCTTTTTTGCCCCGCGCGGCGGGTTTACCGGTAAAGAACTTATTCCCTCGCCGGAATTCCTGGGCACGTTCCGGTATATGCAGGCGGCCGGTTTGTTTTTCATTTTCCACTTGTTCTGGTACTTCTCCGTCGAGGCATTTACCTTTGTTTATATCGGCCAGATTACCATGAAAACGATCACCTGCTGGTTGCTCAGCATGATTTTTGTATTTTTCTACGGATTTTTGTTCAACCCGAAAATCTGAATTTTTCCTTTCGATCGCACAGCGCTGAATCGACACCATGACCGCAGCAGTTCTCCGGCAACGCAATATCCGCATTGCAATTCTGATCGGCTCTCTGGCACTTCTCGCCAAAGCAGCCCAGTTACAACTGTTCGACTCCTCCTACCGTAAACGCGCCGACGCCACTACGATCGACAAACTGACCGCCTATCCGCCACGCGGACTGGTGTTTGACCGCAACGGCAAACTGATCGTCAACAACAACGCGATGTACGATCTCATGGTAACCTACAGCCAGGTTAATCCTAAAATGGATACCATGAAACTGTGCAATCTGCTGAATATCACGAAAGAAGATTTCAAACTGAGAATGACCAAGGACTGGCGGAGCGGCAAATTCTCCAAAAAGGTTCCTTTTGTTTTCTTCAGTAAAATGTCGGACCGCACCTACGCCACCTTGCAGGAATGTCTGTACGAGTTTCCGGGCTTCTTCGTCCAGGTGCGCAACATCCGCGGCTACCCGTACAGCGTTGGCGCCCACGTGCTGGGCTATATCAACGAGGTCGACCCCCGCGATATCGCCGCCGGCAAGGGTATCTACGCCCCGGGCGACTATATCGGCGCGGCCGGCCTCGAATTTGAATATGAACCCTACCTGAGGGGCCGAAAAGGCGCTTCTTATTTGCTGAAAGACAATCTCGGGCGTATCGTCGACAAATTCGAGGGCGGCTCGCTGGATACCATGGCCGTGTCGGGCAGCGACCTCGTTTCGACCATCGACATCGAGATGCAAGCCTACGGCGAACGCCTGATGACCGGCAAAACCGGCTCGATCGTGGCCATTGAACCGTCGTCCGGCGAGATCCTGTGCATGATCAGCGCGCCGACCTACGACCCCAACCGGCTCATCATGACCCAGGAGCGCGGACAGGTGTTCAGCGAATTGCTGACCGATACCCTGAAACCTTTTTTCGACCGCACGGTGATGGCCAAATACCCGCCCGGCTCGATCTTTAAAACCGTGGTCACCCTGGTCGGATTGCAGGAGGGTACCCTTTCTCCCGAACGCGGCATGAGCTGCAACGGCGGTTATTTTTACGCCGGCCGCTTGTATAAATGCCACAACCACGCCCACCTCAACAACGTGGTCGATGCCCTGGGGCACTCCTGCAACACCTACTATTTCAGTGAGTTCCGCAACATCGTCGACAAATTCGGGTTTGGCAACCCGCAAAAAGGCCTCGATGTGTTCAATGAATACTGCAAGGAATTCGGCCTGGGCCAGCAACTCGGCATCGACTATCCCAACGAAAGCGCGGGCAACCTGCCCAGCTCGAAATTCTACGACAAAGTCTATCCGAAAAAACTGGGGGGCTGGCACTCCCCTACCATCATGTCGATGGGTATCGGACAAGGCGAATTGCAACTCACCACACTCCAGATGGCCAATCTGGCCGCTTGTATCGCCAACCGCGGCCACTGGTTTCCCCCGCGCCTGGCCAAAGAATTCAGGGATAAAAACGGCAAAATCGACCCCAAACACTTCGAACCGGTCAAAAGCAGGATCGACAGGCGTTATTTCGACTACGTCGTAGAAGGCATGGCCGCCTGCGTCAACCGAGGCACCGCTCACGCCTCCGCTATCCCCGACATTCAACTCTGCGGCAAAACCGGCACCAGCCAAAACCCGCACGGCGCCGACCACTCCGTATTCTTTGCCTTCGCGCCCAAAGACAATCCGAAAATCGCCATTGCCGTATATGTGGAAAATGCAGGCTGGGGCGGATCATACGCCGCGCCGATCGCGAGCCTGATGATTGAAAAATACCTGCGCCCCGATCACAATATCCTTCCCGAGCGCCTCAAAATCGAAGAAAGGATGGTCAACACCTGGATCATCAAACGCCCGCCCGGCGTACGGAACGTTGCAACGGTCCAACCCGCCCGAACCCCTGCCGGCCGGCGCGACAGTCTGCCCGAACCCGCCGACCTGCCGGTCGATGCGCCACAGGGCTATTTGTTGCCTTCGGGCGCCAATGCCGCGCCTGGAAAAAATACAGGGAAACGATAGCGTTTTTTTGATTTACGATATTCGATTTGATCGATTTCCGATTTACGATTTGATTGAAGATTTAAGGATTTTCAATTGATGCTATCAAATATCCTCCTTCAAAAATCAAATCGCAAATCGGAAATCGATCAAATCGGATATCGTAAATCGTATCGGATTACTGTCGGAACGGATCCGAGAACCGCGGATCGCTCAGCAGCGTTTCGTCGGTCAGTGTGTGCAGGAAGGCGATGAGCGCCAGTTTTTCCATACTGTTGAGGTTCATTCTTTTGGGCGAGCCGTCGCCGTTGCGCAGGTTTTTATCGAGCGCATGGTGCGGCTGAATACCGTGATCGTAGTGATCGATCACCTGTTCGAGCGTATTGAAGCGGCCGTCGTGCATATAAGGCGCAGTGAGGGCGATATTGCGGAGGCTCGGGATACGGAAACGGCCTTCGCCAAGGCCCTGGTCGGCATAAGCCAGATCGAGGCCGTTGTTGGCCGCGCCTTTCAGATCGTCGCCGCCGCCGCCAAACGTACCGCCGCCGGTGGAGCCATATTCGCCGCCCGCAAAGTCGGGCGCGGCAAAATTGGGCGCGGCATGGCAACGGGAACAATTGGTGCGGGCGCTGAAAAACAGATCGTGGCCCATTCTTTCCATCTGCGAATAACCAACGAACGACTGGCGCTGCTCGGCATCGAAGCGGGAGTTGGTGGTGGTGATGGCGCAGACAAACTGGGCCAGCGCGCTGCCGATACGGTCTTCCGTAATGGCATTCGAGCCGAATGCCGCTTCGAAAAGCGCCGGGTAGTAACTGACGTTGGACAGTTTGCGCTCCAGATTGGCCATTTCTTCCATGCCCATTTCGATGTGGTTCTGGATCGGTTTGGTGGCCAGTTCGTTGACGTTTTGCACGCGGGAATCCCAGAACAGGTTGTTGTTGAAGCCGGCATTGAGAATAGCCATGGAGTTGCGCGGCGTCACTTTGCCTTCAAAACCCACGCTGCCCGCTTTACCGTCGCTGAACGCCAGTTCCTGTTTGTGGCAGGAGGCGCAGGAGATACGGTTGTTCAGCGACAACTGCGGATCGTAAAACAACACACGGCCCAGGGTAGCGCCGGCGTCGGTGATATTGGGGTTTTGCGCGTTGAAGCCGAAGCCGAAACTTGAAAAATCACCATCAAAAAAGAAAAGGGTGTCTCCTTCCGGTGTGATGATAAAATTTAGCGGACCGCTGTTGATCACACCGAATTCAGGCGGGAGGTTCAGCGCGTAGGAATACGGCTGGTCGGGCAAATTGGGCTGCCGGCCCAGGCCCGACGTAAGCGGGTCCGCCTTGCACGCCGCGAACCAGATCAGGCCGCCCAACGCGATCGCTGCCAGGGAAAATTTGATTTTCATAAAAACAGATTTTTTAAAAGATGAGCAGGGAAGTAGGACAGGTTCAACAAAAATAGTCAGTTCAGGCGTATGTCAACGTACCGTCGTGTTCGTGTAGACGCATGAAATCCGAAAAACGTTGGGTCAGTCGCGGGTAATTGGTCGAGTTTATTTTAAGAGCATGATCGGGATTTTCTGCCGGCAGCAAAAACGAGGGCTTTTTGCGTCAGTTTTCGCGTTTTTGAAGGAGCATAGCCGGGACTACGTGACTGAAAAAGGTGAAAAATGGCGGGAAAAGAACCGTTTTTGACCCGGTGAGAAAATCCCAACCATGCTCTAAAAATAATGGTTCAAAAACAAGCCGACGGGTGGTATGATATCGGCTGCAAAACCAAAATCGGGTACCACGCCAATGATCAGGGCGGCTTCGGTGCCGATACTGATGCGGGGATGTATGAAATACTCGATCCCCCAAACGGGCCCGCCGCCCAGAAACGCGGTGTCTTCGCTTTGGTCGTTTCCGGGCACATTCAGGTCGCCGGCCAGCAGCACGAAGTCGAAGCCCCGGGTATAAGCCCAGCGCCCGCCCAGGCTGCGGCGTTTTTCCCAGCCCATGGCGATGTTGAGTTGCGGGTCGCCGAAGTCGGAGTTCTCGTCGGGCACGATGTGCAAACCCAGGGAAAACCGGAACGCATGGCGGTTTTTCAGTCCGAAGGTTTTAAAATGAACCAGGTAGGGGCCGGCTTCGCGCGGATCGGAGCGATTGAGCGGGATCAGTTGAGTGACCAGAGGCGTCATATTCAGCCCGATACTTTTCCGATAGCCCAGTTGTTCGGGCCGTACCAGGCTGTCGCGGAACGATTGTGCGGAAAGCGCCCCGACACTCGCCGCCAACAACAGAAGAAGAACAGTTTTTTTGAACATGGCTTAAAAGGCAAAGTGAACAAACAGGGAGGAGGGCAGCAACGGACGCCATTGAAATTCGCTGATCGGGTCGCGGCGCACGTCCGGCGGAGCATCGATTTCTTCATAACCGCTTTGGTAAACGGCGTAAATCGAACATTCGGTCGTGAGCGCCACCCGAGGATGCACCCGCCATTGAATGCCCAGAACGGGGCCGCCGCCGAAGCCGCGGTTTTGCGTTTTCAAAAACGAGGCGCCGAAAAAGCCGTTGGTCAAAACCTCTTCGTTTTGAAGGGTAAACACGCCGTCGATGCCCCAAAAAAAGGCGAGTTGGCGCGACATGGGCTTGACCCATTCATAACCGATCCGGATATCGGCGCTGACTTCTTTGGTATCGGTGATAAAGCCGTTGAGATCGGAATCGCTTTTGTCCCGAATACCGAAATTGAGCCCCATGCGCCAGCGGCGCCGGTCCATTTCGCCGTAGCGCAGACTGATCAGGTACGGATCGGTCGTCAGGTTGTTGCTGGTACTGCCGAATACGCTGGTCAGGGTGTTGGTGATGTTGAGGCCGACTTCCAGGCGGCGGTTGTGGCGGGTGGAATCGGACCCCGGCGACTGGGCCAAGAGTCCGAGCGGAAGTAGTAGAAACAGGATCAGGTGTGGCTTCATAGAAGAAAAAATATTTTTAGCCGAAACGAATTTGCCGGAAAAGATGCGGCAGATACCCGAATTGGCCGGGTTAAAATTTTCCTAAATATTTTTCAGACCGGACAAAAGCGGCCGTGCGATTACTTTTAGCCTTCAAATTCAGGACATGTCGAAAAGAAAAACACCGGCCGAAACGCCGTTACAGTCGCTCGAACCGGAGCGCCCCCCTGCCCGGGTGCTTTGGATATATGCTTTGGGGCAGCTGGGCTGGTCGTTGGCCGCCTACGGGGTATCCAACCTGTTGATTTATTTCTACATGCCGCCGGAGACGGGGCAGCCCATCTTTCCGCCCTTTGTCTTTCAGGGCGCCGTGCTGGGCGTGTTTACCCTGATCGGCATCCTGAGCGCCGCCGGCCGGTTCTTTGACGCAGTGATCGATCCTTTGGTTGCCAACTGGAGCGACCGCTCCAAAGCGCCGGGCGGAAAACGCCGCTGGTTTTTGGCCCGGGGCGCCGTTCCGTTCGCCCTGTTTGCGACGCTGGTTTTTTACCCGCTCAATGCCGCCGAAAGCGCCGGCAACTTTGCCTGGATGGCGTTTTGCCTGCTGTTTTACTATTTTTTCTTTGCTTTTTACGTCATTCCCTACACGGCGCTGATACCCGAGCTGGGGCATTCGCCGCAGGACCGCATGAAGATCAGCACCCTGATTTCGATCACCTGGGCTTTGGGTTTTATTGCCGGCAATTCGGCCTATGCCCTGCAGAGTTATTTTGAGGCACAGGGGCAAAACAGCGTGCAGGCTTTCCAAACCGCCCAGATGCTGCTCAACGGCGCGGCCCTGGTATTCATGCTGATTCCCGGCTTGTTTTTGAATGAAAACCGCTACGCCCGGCAGGCGCCGTCGGATCACCGGTTGCGGCATGCGCTGCGGGTAGTGCTGGGCAACCCGAATTTCAGAACCTTTCTGGCCTCCGATCTGATGTACTGGCTGGCGCTGAATTTTATCCAGCTGGGCATCGGGTTTTACGTCACGCTCCTGTTCGGCCTCGACAAATCGTACGCCTTCGTGTTTTCGCTGGTGAGTTTTTTGTGCAGCTTCGCTTTTTACGCGCCCGTGCTCTGGCTGGAACGCCGCCTGGGCAAACGGCGGCTCATGCTGAGCGCCTTTTGGCTGTTTATCGGCCTTTTTATAGTTGTCGGAGGGTCGAGGTCGCTGCCCTTCCCCAAGGAGGTGGTCTTGTACGTGCTGGGCGTGGTGGCGGCGGGACCGCTGGCCGTATTCGGCATATTGCCCAATGCGCTCATCGGCGACCTGGTGGAGCAGGAGGAAAAAAGCAGCGGGCAGCAACTGGCCGGTATGTTTTTCGGTGTGCGGGCTTTTGTGATGAAGGTTGGCATATCGCTGGCCAACCTGCTTTTCCCTTCGCTGTTGCTGTTGGGCCGCAGCGCCGACAACCCCGCGGGTGTGCAGCTGACCACGGTCATGGCCGTCGTGTTTTCACTGGCGGGGTGGCAGTTTTTCCGGAAATTTCAGGAAGGGCGCCCTACTGTTTGACCACTTCCACTTTGTACACGATGTAGTCCGTTTCGCCCTGCCAGGGGAAGGCGTCGACGAGTTCGCTGTAGTAACAGGTCACGACTTTGCCCTCGTTGACGCGCAGTTGTTCGGCCACGGCGCCGTCTTTGGCGGAAAAACTCCAGACGCTGAGCTGGGTCATCATATCGGTGCCGGCCAGCTGCAACTCGCCTTCGTAAGTCTTGAACACGTAGCCTTTGCGCGATATTTTGTACAAAGTGCCCGTGCGCGTACCGTCGCTGACGGTATAGGTGCGCCAGAAATAATACCCGGCAGCGACCAAAAGCCCCGCCAGCAGGCCACCCCAAAGAATGATCCGGGTGACGCGGCGAGCTTTTTCCTTTACTTTTTGCATTTCTATTGCCATGGGGAAGTCGTATTGAGTGGTGAGCGGGAAAAGACGGTGTAAAGGTCTGATTCAGGTGGAAAAGTCGGGAACTTTTGGGTCAAATTTACACGGTGGGCCTTAAAAAGAAACGCTCGGTTTTGCGGTGCTTGGCGGACAGGCGGGCTGGACCGGCAAGGGGCGGGTTTTCAAAAGGAGCAATGCCACTGAAATTTATATGCATCGCCCGAAGAAAAATTGGGATACTATAAAAAGTCCTGTAGAGGGTTTGGAAATTCGATGTCCTTCCGATAAGTTTGCATAAGCCAAAACTGAATGTAAACACGTGTTTCCTTATCCCGCCTGTTTGTTGCAACCCTGTTCTGATGCCTTTGTGTGTCGGGAGAGGGTTGTTTTTTTGCGCTTTTCCTGTTTTGGGTTGGCTAGCCGCAATGGGAGAGGCGACAAAGCGGGCATACCCGCAACGAACGACTAAAGGGAATACGCATTGCGTGATAAGTACCGAATTAGCACTTATCACGCAATGCGGGTTTTAGTTAGTCGTTTGTTGCGTATAACCAATAGTTCGCTGAAACGATAAGATAAAAATAGATGGTATGAAAACAACTGCCAGCAAGGAAAATTCTACTCCATCCAAATCCTCCCAACCGTTTTTCAACAAAAAGGGGGAAGGCAGTTTTTTGTCATCAAAAAACGAAGTAGAACATCTATTTTTTTTACCAAGTTATAATATTCAGAGAGACCCAGTTAATTCTTCTTTTTCAGGAGGGCAAAATTTTGCAAACATTCCCATTTGCTCGCCCCGTTCACAACCAGTTATCCAAACCAAACTCACCATTAACGAACCCGGCGACAAATACGAACAGGAAGCCGACTCTATGGCCGACCGGGTAATGCGCATGAATACTCCTGTTAGTGCAAATGGGGATGAAAACTTGGTACAAACCAAACCTTTGAATAACACTACCATACAACGCAAATGCGCCGCCTGCGAGAATGACGAAAAGGTGCAGCGCCAGGAAATGGAAGAAGAACGCCTCCAGGCCAAACCCCTGATGAGCAAATCTGCCGAAGGCGGAGGCTACACAGCTTCCCCACAGTTGGCTTCCCAACTCAACAGCAGCAAAGGCGGCGGTGCCCCCTTGCCTAAGCAAACTTTAGGCTCTATGAACCAAGCCTTTGGCGCTGATTTTTCCAAAGTTCGGATACACACCGGAGCGCGGGCGGCGGAGATGAGCCAGGGGATACAGGCGAAGGCGTTTACGCACGGCTCGGATATTTACTTCAATCAAGGGCAGTACAGCCCAGAGTCGTCGGAGGGGAAGCGGTTGCTGGGGCATGAGTTGACACATGTGATGCAGCAGAAAAGAACTTTTTTTACCAATAGCCCAGATACCCACAATAATGAAGTCACAATTTCAACCAAGCCGACAATCCAACTTGAACCTCTTGATGATTTAAAAAAATCACTTAAGACTTGGAGGGAAAAAAGTTTTGAAGGAGTTTTAAAAAGCTATTGTAAAGCCCATCGATATGGCAGTATATGTCACGAAATTAATAAAAATCCTGCACTTGATCAACTATTTACATACGATAACACAAACACAAGCGAAGTGGAAATATTGTATGTACTTAAACTAATACGAAGATTTGGAGATGATGATGAAAAAAGAAAGGCACAGAAGACATTGAGCGAAAATGGACTATATCGCCTTTGGCAGGAAAGCTCAAAGCCTTTCGCAGGTTATAAATCCATGTTTCCTGATTATAGTGGATACCCTTTTAATAACAAGGAATATATGCAAGATTTGGGATTATCGGATAGTGCTCCCATAAAAAGTGTAAGGGATATAAAATCTAACAAACTTGCATTGGAAAGCGCCAGTATTCTTTTCTTTCGAGGACATCATTACGGCGAGTATGGTGATCCCGGTTTGTATACTAACAATAATGGCAGCAGGTTGATAGATATGAAAGTATTTGAGGAGACAACTTCCTTCCCAAAGGTGAAACTCATCATTAGCACCAGTTGTGCTACTTTATGTAAAGAATCAATTAGTCTTTTTAGCCGACTATTTCCAAATGCAGTGATGTTGGGCTATAAACAAAATGCGCCATATGGTGATGCAGCGTGGGCAGCTTTAAAGGAAGAATTACTGAGGCTAAAAAAACCCTTGTTTCTGGAAACAGAAACCGATATAAACGCAATCATTCAGGCTTGGGAAAGTGTAATAATTCAAAGGCATCCTAATCCTAATTGGAATACAGACTTCCAACCTGGCTGGTATAAAAATCCTATTGTTAAATATTGGGGGAGAGGAAAAGTGTGGCATACATTAAACGCCTCAGATACAACCAATAAATGTAGGAGGGTTGGATAATGGACTTCAGTTCCACCTTGCTTTATCCTCCCCTGATATGATACCTTTTTATCTAACAGAGTACTTACTTGATTTTGTCAGGTAAATTAATTACATATAAAACGAAGGTAAAAAAGGAAATGTACTTATTATCTTCAACCGATCCAAGCCCGAGGCTCATACTCAGGACTGTAGATGACAAACTGAAAAAATCCTATAAACCAGCGAACAAAAGATGTGCGAAAAGGCCTCCTAAACGTTGGCCCATTCGCACATCCAGCCGTTCTCGGTAAAAACAATAAATTTCAAACAAAAAAAAGAAACAATGAGAAAAGAAGAAATCAGTGATAACCTTTTTATTAAAGACCTTATCCGCCTAATTCATAAAGAGCTAACTGAATCACAATCAGAAAGGGTTCAAAATAACGAAGCTCCGTTATTCGAAGTTGACTCTTTAACTATTGAAGCAAACTTTATAATAAAAGAAGAAACGAAAGGGAAAGTAGGGCTAAGTTTTAAGTTATTGACATTTGGAGGTTTTGACGCTGGTAATGAAGACAACATTGCCAAAGAAAAGGTACATAAAATATCATTAACATTAAAGTCAATTACTCAAAATTCTATGTTCCGTAACAATATGGATCTAAAAGAATTAGAAACAATTGGTGGGTTAAAGCCAAGAGAAGATATAGATTAAATGTCGAAAAATGAAAAATATTTTTGGAGAAGATTATTCGGGACTTATAGAGGCCCTCAGTGCACAATCCGCACTTGGGATTTTTGATATATCAAGCATAACAATAAAATATAATTTTTCATATTATACAGAATTTGTTGAGCAATATAAAAATAATAATTTCAATCTCAAACTAAGTAAAACAATAACGCATGAAACATCACATCTTTTTCAAACATTAACAACACCATACGGATTTTATTACAAAAACTTAAAGAAGTTCCAGACTCAGCAAGTAAGAACCATTCTCTACAAATTATTACATGACTACAAAATTCGTTTAAAGTACCCAGTCTTCGATTTATTGAGATTGATTGATGATAAGGAAATTTTTTCTGATTTGGTCAGATATTTCAAAGTATGGTTTCAAGCAGAAGCTCTTTCTGTATATTTTGATGGGCATTTTAGTTCATTAGAAAACAGGGTTTTAAATAACCCTTTTGTAAAAGATATTCCATTCATTATTCATTTCTTAGAAATAGATCATTATCTTA
>JADZFP010000285.1 GCA_020849825.1 Saprospiraceae bacterium | reverse complement strand
TGATAAATATCATTCTTTCCGATTGATAGCCATGCCACTTTCGCCTTGCCAAAATTTCAATCTGTTCAACAACAAATTTTCCGGATAAATCTGATTTCATCATGATGACCCTTCTCTTGCTCCTCATCGGCTGCGTGTGTTTCGCGCTCTTTTTCAAAACCGTTGACTTCTTCGAAAAGATTTGACATACCATGTTAGTACTTTTTGTCCTCTGCCTTTTCGTCTTTGCCTACCTCGTGTATGTGCTTCTGAAACCTGAAAAATTCTAAAAATCGGGTTGATAAAGGTTGATTAGGGTTGATGAGCGTTGATAAAAGTTAATGATTATCCACCTCCTCAACACTTATCAACGCTCATCAACCTGCATCAACATAAGTCATGAATACTGAATTATCCGGCGTCCTCGCCATTTTTCTGATCGCCGTGTTGCTCGCCATACCGCTGGGACGCTATATCGCCCGGGTGTATTTGGGCGAACGCACCTTGTTGGACCCGATACTGGGGCCGGTCGAAAATCTGTTTTTCCGCCTCAGCAGGATTGACAATAGCCGCGAAATGACCTGGCAGGAACACCTGAAAGCCTTGCTCAGCATCAATCTGGTGTGGTTCCTGTTCACCATGTTCATTCTGATGAACATGGCGTGGTTGCCGCTCAACCCCGACGGCAACCCTTCCATGACGCCGGATTTGGCTTTTAATACGAGTATTTCTTTTGTCGTCAACTGCAATTTGCAGCACTATTCCGGCGAGACGGGGTTGAGTTACCTCGGACAGTTGAGTCTGATGTTCCAGCAATTCGTCAGCGCAGGAACCGGCATGGCGGCGGCAGCCATCGTGTTCAACACCTTGCGCGCGCGGCAAACGACCGGTCTCGGCAACTTTTGGGATTATTTCGCAAAGAGCACTACCCGCATTTTGCTGCCTGTCGCATTCATCGGAGCACTCGTGCTGATTTTTCGCGGCTCGCCCATGACGTTTGAAGGGAAAGACACCATGATAACCCTGCAGGGCGACACAGTGCAAGTCAGTAGCGGCCCTGCTGCAGGCATGATAGCAATCAAACAAGCCGGCACGAATGGCGGCGGCTATTACGGGGTAAATTCCGCGCATCCGTTGGAAAATCCTGATTACCTGACGAATATGATTGAAAACATACTCATCCTACTCATCCCGATTGCAATGGTATTTGCATTGGGCTTTTATCTGAAACGCCGCAAATTAGCGTGGATGGTGATGGGTGTGATGACGCTGGGTTATTTGCTGCTGCTCGCACCGACCGTTTATTTTGAAATGAACGGCAACCCGGACATCAGCCAAATGGGCGTGAGCGAACCGACCGGCAGCATGGAAGGCAAGGAAATCCGACATGGCGCAGCAGCCTCCGCGCTTTGGGCTATCAGCACAACGGTGACTTCCAACGGCTCGGTCAATGCCATGCACGACAGCACCATGCCACTTTCGGGCATGCACGAAATGCTTGGGATGATGGTCAACTCGTTTTACGGCGGGGTTGGTGTAGGTTTTTTGAACTTCTACATTTTCATCATCATCGCCGTCTTCATCAGCGGCCTTATGGTGGGACGAACGCCGGAATTCATGGGCAAAAAAGTAGAAGCCCGCGAGGTCAAAATCGCCATGTTCACGGCATTGCTCAGCCCCTTGCTCATCATGGGCGGTACGGCGCTGGCAGCCTGGATGATGGTGCATTACCCCAGTCTCCCCTGGCTCAACAACCCCGGCTTTCACGGCTTCTCAGAAATGTTGTACGAATACACTTCTTCCAACGCCAACAACGGCTCCGGTTTCGAGGGTTTGGGCGACAACAACCCGTTCTGGAACATCTCCACAGGCATCGTGCTGATACTGGGGCGTTTCATCCCGATTATCGGCCCGGTGGCGATTGCAGGTTTGCTGGCGGGTAAAAAATACATTCCCGAAAGCGCCGGCACGTTAAAAACAGACACCCTTACTTTTGGTATCATGGTGTTTTCGGTTATCTTCATCGTTACCGCTTTGTGCTATTTCCCGGCACTCGCGCTGGGGCCGCTGGCGGAGTATTTTTCAATGTAAGTAATTGGTTTAGAAATATTTAGATAAAAACCCTTCTCAACCTCTTCAACTTGCTCAACCATTTTCAAAAATGCGATATAAAAAACAAAAGGGCTTATTTCAGCGCGAACTGGTTCGCGCTGCCCTCTGGCAATCGGTTATCAAACTAGACCCACGTCAGATGTTCCGCAACCCGGTGATGTTCACTGTGGAAATCGGCACGGCAGTGATGCTGGTGGTCACGATTTTGTCGGCAATGCAAGGCGGCCAGTCGCCGGAGCTGGGAAATCCGGGTTACAACTTCGTGATTTTCCTGCTGCTCTTGCTGACGGTTTTGTTCGCCAATTTCGCCGAAGCCTTCGCCGAAGCGCGCGGCAAAGCCCAAGCCGACAGCCTCCGGAAAACGCGGAAAGACACGCCGGCCAAAAAATTGCACGCCGACGGCTCTGTTTCTGCAACCTCTTCATCCTCATTGCAAAAAGGCGACCGTTTCGTCTGCGAAGCGGGCGACATCATTCCGAGCGACGGTGAAATCGTGGAAGGTCTGGCGAGCATTGATGAATCGGCCATCACGGGTGAATCCGCGCCGGTCATCCGCGAGGCGGGCGGCGACAAATCCTCCGTCACCGGCGGCACAAAGGTTTTGTCCGACCGCATCGTGGTGGAAGTCACCACTCAACCCGGCGAGAGTTTTCTGGATAAAATGATTGCCCTCGTGGAAGGCGCCAAACGGCAAAAAACGCCGAACGAAATTGCCTTGACGATTCTGCTGGCGGGTTTCACCATCGTCTTTGTCATCGTCTGTGTCACGCTCAAACCCTTCGCCGATTATGCCGACACGCCTATTTCGATTGCCGCTTTCGTTTCGCTTTTTGTTTGTTTAATTCCGACGACGATTGGCGGTTTGCTCTCCGCCATCGGCATTGCGGGAATGGACAGGGCATTGAGAGCCAATGTGATAACCAAATCCGGTAAGGCCGTCGAAACCGCCGGCGACATAGACACTTTGTTACTCGACAAAACGGGCACCATCACCATCGGCAACCGGAAAGCGACCAATTTTTACCCGCCCGACGGCGTTCGGCGCGATGATTTAGTCCGATACAGCGTACTGAGCTCGCTGGCCGACGAAACGCCGGAAGGAAAAAGTATCGTGGAGTTGGCCAGCCCGGAAATCACGAAGGGCTTGAGTATCGAAGGCGCGACCTTGATAAAATTCACCGCCGAGACGCGCACCAGCGGCGTGAATATGCCCGACGGCACGCGCATCCGCAAAGGCGCGCAGGATACGA
>JADZFP010000284.1 GCA_020849825.1 Saprospiraceae bacterium | reverse complement strand
TAATCCTCTATCTTTACGACCACTTTTTCCAAACCGAACATTTAAGTAGGAAAACACGGGTGTTTAACATGAAAAAACTACAGAAATTACTCCTGCTCCTGCCCTTACTCGCAGTAGTAGCCGTTTCGTGCGGCAGAAAAGAAAGCGGCCAACTGGTTGGTGTGACCGACCGTCCGAAATGGAAAGGCATTAATCCTTACGGCATGGTGTACGTACCCTCGGGTACCCTGCATGTCGGTACGGGTGATGAAGACCTCAGCCGTACGCTGGTGGCCCGTCCGAAGTCCATCTCTATCCAGGGCTTCTTTATGGACGACACCGAAATCACCAACAACGAATACCGCCAGTTCGTTCAATGGGTGTCTGACTCCCTTGCTCATGAAACGCTTCAGCACTATGTTGAAGACGAAGAAGGCGATGGCGACAAACAACTCATCGACTGGGACGAAAATGTCGATTGGGAAGACAACGCCGAAGAACTCCAGGACCTGTACTACCAGGGCAACGAGCGCTTCGCCGGCCGCAAGGAAATCGACGTGACCAAACTGGTATTCGAATACCAGTGGTACGACTGGCAGCGCGCTGCGCACGATCGCAACAGCAACCGCACCAGCCACATTCACAAGGAAAAAATCAAGGTTTATCCGGATACCCTGAGCTGGATTCGCGATTATGCTTACTCGTATAACGAGCCCATGACGAGTAACTACTTCTGGCACCCGGCATTTGACGACTATCCCGTGGTAGGCGTCAACTGGAAAATGGCCAAAGCGTTCTGCTACTGGCGCACAAAGGTCTGGAACATGTACGGCGACGGCGTGACTTCGGAAGACTTCCGCCTGCCCACCGAACATGAGTGGGAATACGCCGCCCGCGGCGGCCGTGAAGAAGCACCCTATCCCTGGGGCGCTTACTACACCCGCAATGCCAAAGGTTGCCTCCTGGCCAACTTCAAGCCCGGTCGCGGCAACTATCCGGAAGACGGCGGTCTGTACACGGTAAAAGCCGACGGCTACTACCCGAACGACTACGGTCTCTATTGCATGGCCGGCAACGTGGCTGAATGGACGGAAACGGCATACTTCGAAAATGCCTACTCGTTTATGCACGACCTCAACCCGGATATCCGCTACGACGCCAAAGACGAAGACCCGCAGACCTACAAGCGCAAAGTGATCCGCGGCGGTTCCTGGAAAGATGTTGCCTTCTTCCTCCAGACCGGCACCCGCTCCTGGGAATATCAGGACACGACCAAGTGCTATATTGGCTTCCGCTGTGTGCTGACTTTCCTCGGTCGTTCGATCAACGACTTCTAAATTCTCCAAATAATTGGGCATCAAACCGAAGGGCAAAGCAAAATTCAGACGTCACATAATTTTTTCATGTGTACAGCGTTTTGCCCTTCGGTTTTTCTAATCGTCATTCCGACACGCCACGTGCCCTCTCCCTCCCGATCCGTTTTAAAACAAAAAACTTCGCTGGTGTTCTGTCTGAGTTCGTCATTTGCGGACAAATCAGCCTGACGACCAGTATTTTATCCGAAAATTTCGTCGGATAAATTACAACCCGCTGCTACTTTTGCGACGTTTTAGCCAAACCATCTAATTCTTCGCTTAACTATTTTCTTCAAACTGCTAAAAAGATTAAAAACAATGAGTTTCGTCAAAACCAAGTCTTTCAAGTATGTTAAAAACCTCCTGATCGGTGTAGGTGCTGCCATCGTACTTATGGGCGCGCTCTTCAAACTGGAAAGTTGGGAGTTTGCTTCCGAATTGCTTATCGTGGGTCTGACTACCGAGGCCATCATCTTCCTTTTCCTCGGCCTTATCGGTCCGGAACCCGATTACTACTGGCACAAACTGTATCCGGGTCTTGACGACTACAACTCCCGTATGCAACCGCTGACCGCCGGCGCCACCAACGCCAACCTGGAAGAATTCAAGCCGCTGCACGGCGACGTGGTAGAACGCCAGTTGGGCGGTATGCTGACCGAACTGCAATCGATGTCGAAAAGCATGGGCGCTCTGAAAGCTCTGGAGGAAGTTGACTTCTCCGGCACGCAAGACCAGATCAAATCCATGAGCAACTTCTACACGAAGATGAACGAGGCTATGTCTGATATGGCCAAATCCGCCGAAGACGTACGCAACTACAAAGACCAGCTCACTTCGCTCAACAAGAATCTCGGCTCGCTCAACACCGTATACGGCAACATGCTGGCTGCTATGGCCAACATCGGTCGTCAGTAATTTGCTGCGATTTTGATCGTGGTTATTCCTTCAACCATCACATTCAAAAATTAGATCCTTATGTCAATACCAAAGGAGCCGCGGCAGCTGATGATCAACCTGATGTACCTGGTGCTGACCGCGCTGCTGGCCCTCAACGTTTCGGCAGAAGTCATGAATGCGTTCTTCTCACTCGACAAGGGTATGAAAAGCACCCGCGAAATCGTCGAGACGAGCAACAACGCCATCATGGGCGGCATCAACAAACAAGCTGATGCCTATCCGAAACCGGAGAATGAGAAATGGCGCAACAATGCCAAACAAGCGCTGCAGGTAGCAGACGATTTTGCAAAGTATATCGACGGTATCCGCGACCAGTTGTTCGCAAAAGCCGGTGGCGAAAACCCGAAAATCCCGGGCCAGCCCAAAGACATCCGTAACAAAGACATCACCACCAAGATGTTTATCAACGACGGACTGGGCGCCGAGATCGAAAACAAGATTCGCGAAACCCGCCAGAAATTCCTCGAATTGGTCGAAAACGACGCGGATGTAGCCAAATCGCTGCCGCTCGACGTGGAAGCCATTCCGCAGGGTGTGCAATCCAAAAACTGGCCGGAATACAAGTTCAAACAAATGCCGGTCGCTGCAATTTTCCCGGTCCTCGGTAAAATGCAAAGCGACGCCAAAAACTCCGCTACCGCCGTACTCAACAAGTGCGCCGAGAAAGTTGGCGGTGTCGACATCAAGTTTGACGAATTCGAACCGGTTGTTTCCGCCAAGAAATCGTACGTGATTTCCGGCGACAAATATGAAGCCGACGTCTTCCTGAGCGCTCGCAGCTCTACGGCCGACAACATCAGCATCAGTGTGGCAGGCTCCAGCCTCCCGGTTGAAGGCGGTAAGGCCCACTACGTAGCCACTGCCAGCGGCCTCGGCGTGAAAAAGTACTCGGTGAGTATCAACGTGCGCAACCCGCTCGACAATACGACTAAAACCTACACCAAAGAATTCGAATATGAAGTCGGCCAGCGCTCCGCCGCTATCCAGCTCGACAAAATGAACGTATTCTATATCGGTGTAGACAACCCGATCACCGTTTCGGTGGCCGGTGTGTCGTCCAACGATGTTCGCGTATCGGCCAGCGGCGCCGGCGGTCTTACGATCGGTGGCGGCAGCGGCGGCCACTACACGGTCAAAGCTACCTCGCAGGCAACTGCCGACAACCCGGCCAAGATTACCGTGGCCGGCGGCGAAGTATCGCAGACCTTCCAGTTCCGCGTAAAACGTATTCCCGACCCCGTCGCTACCCTGAGTATGCGTTACAAAGGCGGCCAAATGGGCAACGGTGAATTTAAAGCGCAGTCCGGTATCATCCCCGTGCTCGAAAACTTCGACTTCGAAGCCAAGTGCGACGTGGTTGGTTTCCAGATCGCTTACGTAGCCAAGCGCCAGGACCCGGTTGAAAAGCAAAACCAGGGCGGTCGTTACAACCCGGGTACTACCGAACTCGTCAACCGCGCCAAACCGGGCGACATTTTCTACTTTGACGAAATCAAAGTGAAATGCCCCGGCGACCAGGCCGCACGCGAGATCCCCGGTATGGTTTTCAAAATCAAGTAATATCCTCATAACAGTTCAACCGGCTTGTGCCGGTTGAACTGTTTCTCCCATTCGAAGAAATTACTCAACACTACTTCTCATCATTAATCAATCCTAACGCGAGTCATGCAAACATTTTTTAAATGGACTTGCCTGTGTTTTTTCCTGGCTGCCCTTCCCGGTGCACTCTGGGCACAGACTCCCGAAGAAGCCGATCCAGTTGAAGATACCGGCATCAAAACCGAAGTCAGCGAGCCCGAAGACGGTGATGCTCCGCTCGACGATGTGGTGAAAAAAGAAATTATGATGGAGCGCCGCGTGCTGCCCTATCAGCCCATCCGCGAAAGCGACATTTTCTGGGAAAAACGCATCTGGCGCGTTATCGACGTGCGCGAAAAGATGAACCTCCCGTTCGCTTACCCGGAAGAGCCCTTCTTCAAAATTCTGGCCGACGCAGCCAGCAATGGCGAACTGCCGGTGTACACCACCGACGACGACAAGTTCACCCACCGTATGAGCACCGACGATGTGTTGTCCAAACTGTCGAAAACCGACACCGTGATGACCTTCGACCCGGAAACTTACGAGGAGAACGTCAAAGTGGTGCGCAACGACATCAACTTTGCCGATGTGAAGCGCTTCCGCGTGAAGGAAGTCTGGTTCTTCGACAAGGAAACTTCGACGATGCAAGTCCGTATCCTCGGTATTGCACCCATGATCGACGTGATCGACAACGACGGTAACTTCCGTTACGAGTCGCCGCTGTTCTGGGTATACTACCCGCAGGCTCGCGAACTCTTCGCCCGTCACCGCGTATTCACCCTGGGCGGCAACACCAATGCCACTATCTCGTGGGAAGATATGTTCGAAATGCGCCACTTCGCCTCCTATATTTATAAGGAGTCGAACGTGTACGATCGCCGTATCCAGGAATATGCCACGGGTGTCGACCTTCTGATGGAATCGGAAAAGATCAAGAACGAAATCTTCAATTTCGAACACGATCTGTGGCAATATTGATTGCCAATCCGGCTTTTACCACAAACAATGCGCGCAAAAGGAACACTCCTTTGCGCGCTTTGTTTTTTTATTTGAACATGCCTAATGGTGAAAAATCACCTCGGTTGCGCCGTATCCGTATTTGTGGTGGTATTCATTTTTGAACTTGTGTACTTCCGGGAACTCTTTCAGCCGGGCGCCGATGATGTCCCGCAGTTTGCCCTCGCCCATACCGTGTATGATAAATACCTTGGGCACGCCCAGCCGGACGGCCTTGTCCATAAACCGCTCGAAGTGCATGAGTTGAATACGCAGGATTTCACTTTTGTCGATCCGGGCAAATCCGTTCGTCAGGTTCTCGATGTGCAGGTCGATTTCGGGCTCGAAGTGGGCAAATTCCTCGATGTTGTGTTCCAGAAAGGGGCGGGAGTGGCCTGGCGAGTGCGCACGCGCCGGACGTGCTTTTTTCTGAGTGTATGCCTTTAAATCTTCGTCCGCCTTCTTAGCGGGTTGATCGAAAGAGTCGAAGGCAACATACAGGTAAACGAGCAGGTTGAGCACCGGCGCCGTTTGAAGGCTGTTGAAAAACTGCTTTGGCTTTATTTTGATCAGTTTGAACAAAGGCTCGTCGGGCCCTGCCGTGGTAATCCGGCGAATGGAAATCTCCGCTTCCGGATTTTCATTCAGGTCGTCGTACAACATGTCGCCCAGTTCGATAACCGTGGTGGCGCCGATTTTTTCGTCGCTGCCCAGTACGCGACGTTCGCCGGCATATAAGTCAAATTCCACCAAGAACTCCTCCTGGGTATCCTTGATCAGCCAGGTTTTATAACGGGTGACGGTACCGTCGCGGTTGTACATCGGCTCGAATCCAATTTGCAAACCTTTGGGCTTCAGAATAAGGTACTGGGCTTTCAATTCGCGGCGCGGCGGCGGCTCGGGCTTTTTCTCTTGTTTGCCTGGAATGAATTTGGCCCCGGGTGCAACCCGTTCGGAAGCCGAATCGCGTTCGAGATCTTCTTCAAACGCCGGAATTTCCAGGCTGGGGTCGCTGTCGAGTCTTACCTGAAGCATATCAGCATCCAGTTGAGCAGTGATGGTGCCGGTTTCGCCGGTGTACCGGAAACGGACGCGGGTGCCGATAGAGAACAACATAATTTGAAGTTGAGTGTGAGGCGGCAAAAATAAGCCGGACTAAGCGCCTTAACAGGTTTTCCTGCTTTGCGGTTGCACAACGTATAAGAAAAACTACTTTTGGCCATTCTTCCACCATTGCTTTTGGCCGCTTATGCGTTATTCTGCCGTTGATTTTTTTCGGGGTCTGACCATCGCCTTCATGATTATCGTCAATACCCCGGGCAATTGGACCCATGTGTACCCGCCGCTCCGCCATGCGGTCTGGCACGGGTTTACACCGACTGATCTCGTTTTTCCCTCGTTTATGTACATCATCGGGGTGTCGATGTGGTTTGCATTTGCCAAATTCGACCGCCGCTGGTCGCCGGAGGCCGGGCGAAAAATAGTGCGCCGGACGATACTCCTTTTCGGGGTGGGCCTCATTCTCAATAATTTTCCGTTCCTCTGGAAGAACTGGGATACCTGGCGTATCATGGGCGTGCCGCAGCGCCTAGCCCTGGGTTATGGTATAGCATCTGTATTGGTGTTGAATCTCGGCAGAAGGGCGCTGATCGGCACGTCGATCGGATTGTTGTTGCTGTACTGGGGGCTGCTAAACTGGTTTGTGATGCCTGGCGCCGATCCATACGGCGCCGAGGGCAGCGCCGTTTTGCGGCTCGATCGCTGGCTGTTCGGCGTCGAACACCTGTACCATGAAACCGTGGCGCCCGGCGTTCGTATTCCTTTCGATCCGGAAGGCGTACTCAGCACCTTGCCGGCCATCGTTACGGTGTTGCTGGGCTGGCTGAGCGGGAATTTGTTGCACCGACACATGGCTCAGAAAGACAGGCTCGTGCGCGATTTGCTCGCATTCGGGCTGATTTGTGTCTTTTTAGGGCTGGGCTGGGATTTGTTTTTTCCCATTAATAAAAAACTGTGGACAAGCTCTTTTGTCCTGTACGCCGGGGGGTATTCCATGGTTTTGCTGGCCATCAGCGTGTGGGTACTCGATGTAAAAGGCTGGAAGAAGGCCCCGCAATTTTTTATTATTATGGGTATTAATGCCTTGTTTGCCTACGTCTTGTCGGAGGCATTGGTCATGCTCTGGTCGGCTGTTAGCTGGACGGGGGCTGACGGCGCCGAAACAAATATTCGGGAGTGGCTTTACAATGCGCTGTTTCATCCTTTGGATGGCGGCGGGGCGCTGAGCTCGGCGATTTTTGCCGTGGCATACATGCTGCTGTGCTGGGTGTGTTGCTGGTACTTGTATCGCCGGAAAATATTTATCAAACTCTGACCGACAATGGATAGCCGGAAGCGGCAGCCTTCACAATGAAACGCCGAGACTTTTTTCTTCGCACCGGCGCAGCGGCGCTGGGTGGATTGTTGCTGCCTTTACAGGGGCAGGCAAGTCAAATGTTGAGCGACCAATTTATGAAGCAGAAAATATTGAAACCCCGGATGATCCGTCCCGGAGCAGTAATAGGCCTGATTGCACCCGCAAGTCCGCCCGCGCCGGAAAAATTTGACAAGGCATTCGCCAACCTGTCGGCATTTGGCTTCAAGGTGAAAGCGGGCGATCATTTGCGCGACCAATACGGGCATTTGGCCGGTCGGGATGCTGACCGTCTTGCCGATTTGCACCGGGCTTTTGCCGACCCGGAAGTAGATGTGGTATGGTGTATTCGCGGCGGATACGGCTGCAGCAGGCTTTTGCCCGATCTCGATTTTGACCTGATCCGGCGCAACCCGAAACCGTTTATCGGTTATAGCGACGTCACGGCGCTGCACGTGGCCATCGGTCAAAAAACAGGCCTGGTGACTTTTCACGGCACGGTTGCGGCCGGCGATTTTCCGGAAAACACCTTGCAGCATTTTCACGCGGTGCTGACGGAGGGGAAATCCGAACATACTATTGTGGCGCCGGCAGCAACCGAAGTATTGACCGGACCGGAATATCGACCCTTTGTGATTACTCCCGGGAAAGCGCGCGGGCGGCTGACCGGCGGCAATCTGGCCTTGCTTTCGGCGATGACCGGAACGGAATTCGAGCCCGATTTTCGCGATAAAATCGTGTTTATCGAGGATGTCGGCGAACAACCGTACCGGATCGACCGGATGCTTACCCAACTCATTCAGGCAACAAATTTGAAACGGGCGGCCGGGATAGTTTTGGGTGTTTTTGCCGAATGCCAGCCAAAAGAAGGTACATTTTCCCTGTCGCTGGAAGATACCCTGCGCGATCTGCTGGCGCCTTTGGGCTTGCCGGTGATGTACGGCATTCCCTTCGGGCATGTGCCCTATCAGGCGGTTTTGCCTTATGGAATAATGGCTGAAATGGATACGGAATCCCGGTCTTTGACGCTTCTTGAAAACGCAGTGGAAGCCTGATTCACCATTGTTGCCCCGGGTAGGTGCGCTGCAGATATTGCATTTCTGCGAGGATAAAGCCCAGGTATTCGGTATGCCGGCCGTCTTTACCGCCGGATTGCATCCAGGCGGAAGCAGGCTGTTGAAGGGTCGCCTCCGAGAGGATAGCGGCTACTTTCTGTTGCCATAGCGGCTGAATGTTGCGCAGATCGGGGGAGATCCCGGCTGTCGACATGGCTTCGTCGGTGGTGTTGGGGGCGGTCAGCTCGCCGGTGAACGGCCAGAGTTCATCGACTGCCGTTTGTATTTTTTGATGGCTGAGTTCGGTGCCGTCGCCCAGCCGGAGCATCCATTCGGAGGAAAAGCGCAGGTGGTAGGTGACCTCTTTGAGCGATTTTTCGGCAATGGCGGCCAGGCGCTCGTCGGCGCTTTGGGTAAGCGCCTTGTAATTGTAGAAGTTATAGGCGTCGTAGAAAAACTGCCTGGCTATGGTAAAGGCCCAGTCCTGATTGGGTTGTTCAACCAGCAGGACGTTGCGAAACTGATGAACGTCGCGCAGATAAGCCATGGCGTCTTCATCGCGCCCCTGGCCTTCCAGTTCCCCGGCGTAGGTGTACAACATACGGGCTTGTCCCAGCAGGTCGAGAGAGATATTGGTCAGGGCGATGTCTTGTTCGAGCACAGGGCCGTGTCCGCACCATTCGCCCAGGCGTTGGGCAAGGATGAGGGCGTTGTCGGCCAGCCGTAGGAGATAGTCGAGTTGTGGTGGGTACATGACAGGGCAGCGGAGGCTTACATGTGTTTTACCTCGTCGGGAAGGTTGTAAAATGTCGGGTGGCGATACACTTTGTCGTTGGCCGGATCGAAGAAAGCATCGGCGTCTTCGGTGGAGGCGTGGATGTGTTTCGATTCGACGACCCAGATGCTGACGCCTTCGTTGCGGCGG
>JADZFP010000283.1 GCA_020849825.1 Saprospiraceae bacterium | reverse complement strand
TAGTATCCTGCTATTTCTCCATTTTGGGGGCAATAATCCGATATGCAAATCCCGATTATCAGGGGATTCCCCCAACAATCAATATCATTGATTAGCAGGTCAGAGTAGCAAACGCTTGTATTTCCTGCGCGATCCTTTGCCCATATCTCTACCGGATAGCTGAAATCGGCGCAGGTTAAATGCAGCCCGGTTACATCCTCCCCATATACATCCGTTGGGAAGCCTGTACCGGTTCCGGCATAACGAATTCCGTAAACAAGCTGATTATCTGAATAGAAGGGCGTAGGAGGGGTAATATTATCCCCTGCCGCTTGTACAAATTCCGTTGCCCAGACATTTTTTAGGGCGCCGGCCAGCACGTACGTCAATACCATATTCTTACACTCCAGCGTCGGCGCCAGGCAATCCCGCACCCAAAAGGCGCGCTCGCAGCTCGTCGTATCGCCGAGGCCATTGGTCACAATCCAGCGGATTTTGTGGTGTCCCAAAGGCAATTGCGGCAGGGCAAACGAATCGGGGTAGACGGCCGAGTACCAGCTCACGCGCGCCGACAGTCCGCCGCCGGCCTCGGGACTGGTTTTTAGTACAAAATGCCATTTCAGGCTGTCGGGAATCGGCCGGGCATCGAAGCGCCGGGGGGTGCCGCCAGAATAGTCGGGGTTGGCGGCATTGCCCGTGAGAATAATGTCGTAGGGAGGAAGATTGTCGCTGTCGAGCACGGTTTCCTGCGATCCGTTGCCGTCGAGATCGAGGAACAGCAAAAAACGCGGGTGCAGCGCGGCACCCGGGCAGGTATCCGAGAGGCTGATGCTCAAATCGACGCTGCCTTCCGGGAGGTCGGAGACAAAATGTTGGGGATCGTACCACCCGTTGCCGCTCCACAGCAGCGGGTCATTTTCGTTCAGGACACAAACGGTGTCGGAGGGCGAATTGCAATTCAGGAGCAGCGCGCCGCATTGGGCGTCACATTTTTTGCCAAAACCCAATAAAAAAAGCGCCACGCCGGCGAGGCTGGAAAGAGGAATGTTCATGTGGGAAAGCGGGATTAATTGAAAAATGAACAGGAAAAGCGCCAGTCCGGCAGTATTGGCGCAATGGTGTGCAATTTAAGTTTTTGGGGGCAAATACGCAAGAGGAGGCGGGCGCGGGGCGGAAGGGAAAGGATAAAAATGGCGCGAGGCCGCTCATTGTTCAAAAAACGCCTGTTGAAAACGATCGTTTTGCCAATTCGAGACAGCAGACAAATGTTTGACGGCTTTTAGTCAACCAACAGCGTCCATCCGGCATTTTCTTCGGCAAAACACTCCAATCTCTTCATCATTAAAACGTCCTGATTATGACCATACGTTCAGTTTTGTTCGGCATAATGGCTGCCGGCGTCCTGATGTCGGCCGGCAGTTGCGCCGTGGTACGACAGGGAGAGGCCGGCGTCAAACGCACTGTTGGAAAATACAGCGATCGCGTACACACCGGCGGCCTGCGTTTTTTCAACCCCTTTACCTCGAAGATTGTCAAGGTATCCACTCAAACGGAAAACATTGAAGTACAACTCGATATTCCCTCCAAGGAAGGGTTGACTATCCGGGCAGAGGTATCGATTCTGTATCATATCAAGATCAAAGCGGCCCCCGACATCATGCGCAACATCGGGCTGAACTACGAGGAAACCGTGATTCTGCCAGTATTCCGTTCGGCTGTTTCCGACGTCAGTTCCAAGTATTTCGCCAAAGACATGCACTCCGGCAACCGCGGCGAGATTGAGATCGCCATTCGCGATTTGATGGCGAAAAACCTGGAAGACAAGGGGATCGTTGTAGAAAATGTATTGTTGAAAAGCATCCAGCTGCCGCGCAGCCTGGCCAAAGCAATCGAAGACAAACTGGAAGCCGAACAACAGGCACAGCGTATGGAATTTGTACTGCAGCAGGAATCCCGGGAAGCCGAACGCCGCCGCATCGAAGCCAAAGGTGTGAGCGACGCCAACCAGATCATTTCTGCCGGCCTGACGCCCCAGGTGCTGCAATACAAAGCCATCGAGGCCTGGCTGGCGCTCTCGCTGTCGCCCAATGCCAAGGTGATTATGGGCAACGGACAAGTGCCGGTCATGGTTAGTCCACCCGAAACGGCGCCCGCAAGCGGCGGCGGACAATAAGCGCCTGTTTTGTTCCGCTTGTAAAAAAGAGAGGAGCGACCCGTTGTGCGGATCGCTCCTCTTTTTTTATACCCGGCCGGTTCGGAATTAACGGCCCATCACCTGTTTCACGGTCAGGCCGATTTGAGCCGGGCTGTTGACGACCGTGATGCCGTTTTCGGCCATAATCGCCATTTTGGCGGCGGCAGTATCTTCTGCTCCGCCGACGATGGCGCCGGCATGGCCCATTTTGCGGCCTTTGGGCGCCGTTTGGCCGGCGATAAAACCGATGACCGGTTTTTGATTGCCGTTGGCGCGTATCCAACGGGCGGCTTCCGCTTCGAGCCCGCCGCCAATTTCACCGATCATAACGATGCCTTCGGTTTCGGGGTCGTTCATAAAAAGTTCGATGGCCTCGCGGGTGGTAGTGCCAATGATCGGGTCGCCTCCGATACCGATGGCCGTGGTGATACCCAGACCGGCTTTGGCGATCTGATCGGCTGCTTCGTAGGTCAGGGTGCCGGATTTGGACACCAGGCCGATGGGGCCGCGCTTGAACACGAAACCGGGCATGATACCGACTTTTGCTTCGTCGGGCGTGATAATGCCGGGGCAGTTGGGGCCGATCAGGCGACAGCCTTTGTCGTTGATGTATGCTTTGGCGCGCACCATATCCTGCACGGGTATGCCCTCCGTGATGGCCACGATGACCTTGATACCCGACTGTGCCGCTTCGATGATGGCATCGGCGGCAAAAGCCGGCGGTACGAAGATGATGGAGGTATCGGCGCCGGTGGCCTTGACCGCATGTTCTACGGTGTTGAAAACCGGGCGGTCGAGGTGCGATTGGCCGCCTTTGCCCGGCGTTACACCGCCCACGACGTTGGTGCCGTAGGCGATCATTTGTTCGGCGTGGAAAGTTCCTTCTTTGCCCGTGAAACCTTGTACGAGGATGCGGGATTGCTTATTGACTAATACAGACATGAGTTTGGTTTATTTGTCCCGGATGATGAACACGTCTTCGTTGGCTTTGCGCATGAAGTAGTGTTCGCGCGCATATTTTTCTTTGGTCAGTTCAAAGTCTTCGGCTTCTTCGCGGGCTTCCTGGATTTTTTGTTCGTAATAGGCCCGGTCGGCTTCCAGTTTTTGTTGGGCGCGGTAAAGGCGATATTGTGTCCACAAACTGTGTTTGTCGAGGAAAATGAGCACAAAAAAGAACACCACCAGAGTGAGGTAGTATTTGTTTTGTAAAGGCGCCGGAAGCTTTTGCCACAGGGCCTGCCAGGGATTCGAAGAGATGGCCATAGGATTCTCCTGAAATGATGGCTCAAAAGTAGGCCGTTTTCCCAAAATATCGCGTGCCGAAAGAAATCTTCCTACGCCGGTACGCTGTCGACGATAGCAGCGAGTCGGTCAAAGATTTCATCGATCTCTCCTATACCATTGATACTGTGACTTTTCGACTGTTCGGCATAGTAATCGTACACCGGGGCAGTTTCGTTTTTATACACAGCGATCCGGTTGCGGATGATCGTTTCATCATTGTCGTCGGGGCGGCCGGAAGTAGCGCCGCGCAGTTTGATGCGGTGCACGATCTCGTCGTCGTCGACCTGAAGGGCCATCAGGCAATGGATATCGGTGCCTTTTTCTTCGAGAAGTTTGTCGAGCGCCTGGGCCTGCGGAATGGTACGCGGGAATCCGTCGAAGATAAAACCATTGGCTTCGGGGTGTTTTTCCACTTTGTTCCGCAGCATTCCGATGGTTACTTCATCGGGTACCAGTTCGCCCTTGGCCATATAAGCCTTGGCTTGCTGTCCGAGGGGGGTGTCGTTGCTCATCTCATAGCGGAACAAGTCGCCGGTACTGATATGAACGAGGCGGTATTTTTCTACCAATCGTGCGGCCTGGGTTCCTTTTCCGGACCCGGGCGGTCCAAACAAAATCAGATTAATCATACTTTAACTTTTACAATCTTCTTGCAAAATTAGAAGGTGCTGACGGGATGTTGAAATTTTTAAAAATCGAAGTTCAGTACAAAGTATTGTGTCGTGAAATCTTTGTTTGCAAAAAATAAAATTGCAAATGCTTTCACTGTAAAATTAAATTTCAAATTAAAAGTCCTGATCAGAAGTCAAGAAACCGGTAACGCTCCCCATATTGTTGAATCCACTGCAGCAACCGCTCCGCATCGGCCCGCTGAAACAATTCGGTACCGGCGCCCATGGTTGCGGCTGTTCCGCAGGCCACCCCCCATTGCGCCATTTCTCTCAGGGGTTTGCGCTGGCTGAGGGCCCACACCATGCCGGCCACCATGCTGTCGCCGGCGCCGACGGTTGTGCGTTTTTCCACTGTTGGGGCGGGGATGTGTTCGAATCCGCTGCGGGTCACCAGCAGGGCTCCTCTCGGGCCCAGCGACACGACCACGGCTTCGCACATTCCTTTGGCAATGATGTCCATCGCCGCGTCGTCTACCTGGTTCATCTCCAGTTTGTTCACGCCTGCCAGGGCGCTGAGTTCGGCCAGGTTGGGCTTCAACAGGTACAGACCTTCATCCGCGGCGGCCTGAAGGGCGGGGCCCGAGGTATCGAGAATGAGTTTTGCGCCGATTTGTTTGGCGAAGGCTGCCACTCGTTCGTAATAGGTTTCCGGCAATCCGGGCGGAAGGCTCCCGCTGGCGACCAGCCAGTCCGGTTTCAATTGGCCGACGCGCGCCAGGCAACGCTCCGCTTCATCGACCGTCAGCGGCGCGCCAGGCGGCGTAAAACGAAACTGATGATTGGTCGAGGTTTCCCTGACGGCATAACTTTCCCGCGTTTCTTCCTGTGTTTCAAGCACATCGGTTTCAATTCCAGCCTGATCAAGCAGGCTCTGGAGGCGTTGACCGTTCATACCGCCGGCCGGGAATACGGCGACACTCCGTCCACCCAGGCGAGCAACGCCCTTTGATACGTTGATGCCGCCACCGCCGGCGTCGTAACGCAAGGCGGTGCAACGCAGTTTGGATTCGGGCGCCATACGTTCTACCTCGGTACTTTTATCCAAAGCCGGGTTCAGGGTCAATGTGACAATTTTCACAGTCCTATTTGTTTGTTTGCCAAAACCTGAAAGTAGCAGATTTGTTTCGTACTTCGCGTATGCAACTGTCTTTATTGAATGAAAACAATCTTGTTGCGGCGACAGGGTGGCTCGCCGAACGCGACGAAGCGCTGGCAAATGTAGTGCAACGCTACGGCCCGCCCCCGCTTTGGGCCCGAAAGCCGGATTTTTCTACCCTCATCCACATCATCCTGGAGCAACAGGTTTCCCTGGCTTCTGCCAATGCTGCCTTCAAACGTTTGCAGACTGCCCTGGGAGAAATCTCCCCCGAACGATTCCTGGCACTCGATGGCGAGCAGTTGCGTCAAATCGGTTTTAGCCGCCAAAAATCGGGCTATGCGCGCGATCTGGCCTATCATGTACTCGACGGGCGCCTGAATTTCAGTTCGTTGACGCAATTACCCGACGGCGAAGTCCGGCAACAGCTTACCCGAATCAAAGGTATCGGCGACTGGACGGCCGACATCTACCTTTCCGAATGCCTGCTTCGGCCCGATATATTGCCCAAAGGGGATATTGCCATGCTGGAGGCTTTTCGTGTATTAAAAAACCTCCCCAAACGCCCCGAACACAGCATATTTGAAGAAATGACCGCACATTGGCGGCCGCTTCGCAGTGTTGGCGCCCGATTATTGTGGCATTTTTACCTTTGCGAACGCACAAAATAACAAGCAACACATGGCCGATTATTTTACCAACAAACGAGTCTGGATCACCGGCGCCTCCTCCGGCATTGGCGAAGCACTGGCAAAAGCCTTTGCTCAACACCACGCACACCTCATCCTGTCGGCGCGTAACGAGGCCGAACTCAACCGTGTAGCCGCCTTGTGTTCCGAAGCCGGCGCGGCAAGCGTACTGGTGCAACCGCTCGATTTGTCGCAGCACAACACCATTCCCGGCATTGTCGACAAAGTGCTGCGCCAAACCGGGAAAGTGGATATTTTGATCAATAATGGCGGCGTATCCCAACGTTCGCTGGCCAAAGACACCAGCCTGGAGGTTGATAAAAAGTTGATGGATATCAATTTTTTTGGCACGGTGGCGCTAACCAAAGCGCTGTTGCCCAGCATGTTGACCCATCAACTCGGACATATCGCCACGATTACTAGCCTGACGGGCAAATTCGGTACGCCATTGCGATCCTCTTACGCGGCAACCAAACACGCCTTGCATGGCTTTTTTGACAGCCTACGGGCCGAGCTGGCACAAACTCCCATAAAAATCACCCTGATTTGCCCCGGTTTTGTCAAAACCAATGTCAGTATCCAGGCCTTGACCGGTAGCGGCAGCGCACAGGGAACGATGGACGAGGCGACGGGCAAAGGAATGGACCCCGATCAACTGGCGCGCAAAATCCTCCGCGCACTCGAAAATGGCAAAGAAGAAATGTGGGTGGGAGGCAAAGAAGTATTGGGCGTGTATCTGAAACGTTTTCTCCCGGGCTAT
>JADZFP010000282.1 GCA_020849825.1 Saprospiraceae bacterium | reverse complement strand
GCTTCCACGATCTTATCGGACGCGTCTATTTTGATAAAGGGCGTGACGGCCAGCAGCTGGCCGGAGGCCAGTTCGACGCAGGCGCGGCGGTGGGTGGAGTAAATGGAGGGCAGTTCGATGTTTTCGCCTTTTTGGATTTTGCCGTTGTAAATGTTCCACAGTTCCGGCCGCTGGTGTCTGGGATTCCATTGGCCGAATTCGTCGCGGTGACTGAATATGCGTTCTTTGGCGCGGGCTTTTTCTTCGTCGCGCCGGGCGCCACCGATGAGGGCGTCGAATCCGAATTCTTCGATGGTGTCCAGCAGGGTGTAGGTTTGCAGGGCGTTGCGGCTGGGGTATTTGCCGCCGGGATCGACCAGTTGACGCTCGCGGATGGTATCTTCCACTTTGCGTACAATCAGGCGTTCGCCCAGGCGCGCGGCCAGTTCGTCGCGGTATTCCAGCACTTCCGGGAAATTGTGACCCGTATCCACGTGCACAAGTGGGAACGGAAATCTGCCCGGACGAAACGCTTTTTCGGCCAGCCGCACCAGCGTGATGGAATCTTTTCCACCGGAGAACAACAACGCCGGGCGTTCAAACTGTCCGGCCACCTCCCGCAGGATGTAAATGGCTTCGGCTTCCAGTTCGTCGAGATGATTGAGCTGATAACTTTTCATGTTATTCATTTTAAGAGGTGACATCTCCGAGGTACGAGGAGGTGTCACCTCGGTTCATGCCTTATCGAGATGACACCTCCTCGTGCCTCGGAGATGTCACCTCGTGCAAACCGCATTCTTTCTTAGAAGCATCCTCCCACCACCAGCGGCCGGCGCGAAAATCTTCGCCGGGGCGGACGGCGCGGGTGCAGGGCGCGCAGCCGATGCTGACGAAACCCTTGTCGTGCAGTGCGTTATACGGAATATTATGTTCGCGGATGAAGGTGCGGGTTTGTTCAAAAGTCCAGTCGAAAAGGGGGTGATATTTGGCGAGTTGGCGGGCGTCGTCCCATTCGAGGTCGGACATGTACTGCCGGTTGGGCGATTGTTCGGCGCGGATGCCGGTGATCCAGACGGCCTGGTTTTGGAGGGCGCGGTTCAGGGGTTCGACTTTGCGGATATGGCAGCAGTTCTGGCGGTTTTCAACGGATTCGTAGAAGGCGTTGGGGCCTTTTTCGGTGAGGAAAGTTTGGAGTTGGGCGGCCCCGGGGCTGAAAGTTTCGATGGGGCGCCGGTATCGTTCTATGGTACGCGACCAGGTGGAGTACGTTTCCGGAAATAACCGCCCGGTGTCGAGTGTGAAAACCCGGATAGGCAGATCATTTTCGAAAATCAGGTGAGTGACGGCCTGGTCTTCCAGCCCGAAGCTGGTGGAAAACGACACCTGCCCCGGGAATCGTTCCACGAGATAACGCAGGTTTTGGACAATACTTCGGCTGTTCAGCCCGGCGCGCATGGCGTCGAGCCGGTCGGACACAACAGTCATGCGAACCGGTAATGTTTAGGTGATCAAAAAGAAACAGCCCTTCGGGAGCGTACACTTCCGAAGGGCTGTTTGGCTACGTCGAGCGTATGAAAATTCCGCTACATCCTACGTATACCTTTCCAGCGTTCCCTTCGGCGCGCGAGGGCAACAGCAACAACAGGTACACATACAATTTTGAGCGGTGATGTTCATATCGGGGGCAAACATAGGGGGGAATGTCGGGATTTGCAAGGGTTGGGCGGTTTTGGGCACGCCAGTTTTTTGTCAAGGCAAGGCAGTTTCAGGGCTAAGGTGTTGATTTTCAGTTATATTTTTTTAAGTGTTAAAATAACACTATCGAAGAGATTTTTTGTTGGCGAGGGCAGACAATCGGATTGTAGCGTCATTGACAGGACATCTGCGCCGCACAATGAACTGCCATTGCCGAAGACCTGCCTTTGCCGAAAAAGCAACGAAAGGATCAAATTGTAAAAGCAGCTCTTGTTCAAAAGGTCAATAAAATCCCTTATTTTTGCCCTAAATCTCTCTTACAATGACCACTGCTAAGGGGCTGCCACAAATGCAGCAAGACATTGAAACTAAACCGAAGCGAGCGGCGCGTCTGCTTACTTTAGAAGAGTTTAGAAAAAAATACGCTAACCGGGAGGACGGATTCAAATATGAATTTAAAAACGGCGAAATCATAAAGTCCCCTGGAAATATGAACCCAAAGCAACTATATATCGTAAAAAATCTGAATCGCCGGTTTAGCAGGACACAGGCTTATGCTCAGGGAGATGAATTAATTGCGGAAGTGGATCAACTGACAGCCCCGGCCCGCCAAAGGCGCCCCGATCTTTCCTACTGGACTTCGGATCGAATTGCCGCGGGATTGGAATCCGTTTCCGAATTTGTCATCGAAATTATTTCGCCGACCGATAAATTGGAGGATGTGGAAGAAAAATTATTGGAGTACTTTGAAGCCGGAGTAAAGGTAGTTTGGCAAATACGCCCGAGATCACAATCCGTTCATGTTTATACCTCTCCTGTTGACGTGATTATTTGTACCGGTGAAAGCGTATGCAGCGCTGCCCCCGTTTTGCCAGATTTCGAGATGACAGCACGGGAAATTTTCGAAAATTCCTGAATTATTTCTTCCGGTCAAAATACGCATGCACCGCCTCTCCCCGCGTGGTCACGTGCAGTTTCTCATAGATATGCCGGCAGTGCGTTTTGACCGTGTATTCGGAAATATGCAAGCGGTCGGCGATTTGTTTGTACAACAGGCCGGTGCGGAGCAAATCCAACACTTCTTTTTCGCGTTCGGAGAGCAGGGTTTCAAAGGGGTTTTCACCGCCCTCCGGCTTAAGGTGATGCAGCCGGTCGACCACCTTCCGGGCGATTTGGGCGCTCATGGGTGAGCCGCCCTCGTAGAGTTCACGCACAGCCTCCACAATCTTGGCCGGCGGAGTGCTTTTCAGCAGGTAGCCCGTGGCGCCGGCTTCGAGGGCATGGAAAATTTTATCGTCGTCTTCATACACGGTGAGCATCATGAATTGCATGGCCGGAAAGCGATTCTTCAGTTCGATGATCACTTCGATACCCGATTTGCCCGGCAAATTAATGTCGGTAAGCACTACATCGGGCTTTATCCGGGGCAATTCGCGGATGGCGGATTCGGCATTGGCAAAGCATTGTTCGCAGTGCAAGCCAGGGGTATTGTTGAGAATGAGCGCCAGGGCGTTGCGGTACTCGTCCACGTCTTCGACGACGGCTATACGAATCATGTCCATATCGGTTGCTTATACTTATAAAGGAGGTGATTAAAATTACGGTTAAGGCCTGGTTTCATAATTTCAGCAAAAATCGCCATATTCTCCGACAAACTCTATACTCTTTTCGGGTGATTTAAGCCTTTATCGCCTTGTAAAATACGCCGTTTTGACGATTGCCGGCATGGGCGGAGCAGGGACACCTTTGTCTATCTTTCCTGTTCACTTAAATTCGCTGTAACAATGAAAAAACATCTTTACCTCTGCCTCTTCGCGGGCATGCTACTCAGCGCCCCCTCCTCCGCCCAATGGGCGCTGCAGAAAACCTATGCCGGCGACAATTACAACACCCTTTGGGTGGACATGGTGGATGCCAACACCGTATGGGCTTCGCTCGATCAAACGGGCAAACCACTGCCACCTTCAACATCGGCAGCCTGACGCCCAGCATGTACTGGCTGAAAGCGGTGGTGGGAAATAAGGTATTGATGGAAAAATTTTTTAAGAATTAAACCCGCGAGCAGAGCATCGGATAAATGCCAAAATATAGTTTTTATGCACAGCGCTCCGGAACGCCGGGGCGCTTCGTTTTTGCGCATGCCTGTTCAGGCTTTGGCAGCGCGGGGTATTTGCCCGATCGCGTTCGGTCCTTTTTTCGGTTTGCCCTATTCGTTAAAAACGTCTTTTCATCCAATAATTATTTAATGAGATTAACGCCAAAGAAATCTTTATTACCTATTTTTGTCAGGACATCCTTCCCTGATTCCACCGTATGCGCAAACCTGCCGTCTTGCTGTTCGTGTTCCTGCAGATAACCCTGGCAGGGCACACACAATTGCCCACCGATGGACTGGTCGCTTACTGGCCGTTCAATGGCAACGTACAGGACGAAGGGCCCAACCGCCTCCCTACCCAGCCCCACCGGGTTTCATGGACAAAGGATCGCTTCGGGCGCCCCAACAGCGCCATATACCTGAACAACGCCCAACGCGCGTACGTGGAAGTGCCCGACCACCCGGTCCTGCACCTGTACAATTTCAGCTACTCTTTCTGGATGCTTGCGGACAACGGGCTGATCAACGACGCTTTTTTCATCGCCAAACGCCTGGAAAAACCCGCCAACCGTTTCTCCATTGCCGTGTACCCGCGCAATTACATGCTGAACACGTTCATCTGCGACAGCGTGGGCAACGAGAATTATTTTCACTCGCTTTCGCTCTGGACGCCCAGGCTGCACACCTGGCATTGCCTCACCGTGGTGGGCGATTACCGCAACCTGAGTTACTGGATGTACATCGACGGCGAACTGGCCGGCCGGGCCGACCTGAATATCGCGGCAGCCTACGACCGCCATCCCCTGGCATTCGGCGTATGGGTCTTAAACGACCGTTTCGGCGATTTTTTCAGGGGCAAACTCGATGACATCCGGATTTACAAACGCGCCCTGACGCCCGAAGAAGTGCGCCGTATTGCCGCCGACCGGCCGGGCGGCAAAGCCATCGGCACGGATTGGATGCGGCATGAACTGCCCGACGGCCGCTACGTGGCGCATTTCACCGAACGAAATAACATCATATCTACGACTCCATATTTGTTTGAATTAAAGCAGCAACAACCCTTCTGGCAAAACCGCTGGTTTCTGGGCGGCGGAGTATTGGTGGCCGTTTTGCTGGCCCTGCTGGCCCAACATTTGCGCCGCAGGCAAAAAATACGCGCCCAACAATTGGAACTCGTCCGCCTGAAGGCCGTCGAACAGGAGCGCTCTCGCATCGCGCGCGACCTGCACGACGATCTTGGCTCAGGGCTCGGCGCCATCGGGCTGCTGACGGAAATCGCCCGGCAAAAATCACGCGACCCGGGTCTGGATACCGAAATCAGGCAGATGGCTGCCACTTCCGCCGCGCTGTCGCGCAAGATCCGCGAGATCATCTGGCTGGTCAGCG
>JADZFP010000281.1 GCA_020849825.1 Saprospiraceae bacterium | reverse complement strand
CACTAAACTTCTTTGAGACAAAAAGACAAGCGAGATATCAGACCAATAGGTGATGAAATAGGGCTAATCGCTTCATGGTATTCCCCCGTGGTGTGCGCCGACTAGAATGTCGGCGCTACAGGCGCGCGATCATGATCCCGGTTTGGCCTTTCTGCGTCGCCATGTATTGCGGGAGAGGCTGCGACGACAACACTACCCGCCCGTTCAGCGAGGAGGCGTGGAGCAGGTGAATACGGCCGTTGACTTTGACGGCAAATCCCTGGTGGGCGATGTCAAGGTCCGATTTCCAGGAAGTCAGGGCGATGATATCGCCTTCCCGGATCAGATGTTCCATTTTGGCCACCCGGTTTTTAGGAATGAAATACCAGGCATGGGCATTGAGCCGGCCCTCTACTTTTTGCAAATCACAATACGCCTTGTTGTCGCGCAAAGCCGGGTATTTGCCGGGACGGGCGGTCATATAACCGATTCTTTTTTGGTAGGGAATACCCCCGAGTTCTTCAGTGATGTCTTGCAGGTAACCCAGTTTTTCAGCCTGAAGCAGCCAGCCGGAGAAGTAGTGGATGCGGGAGCCATAGCCATCGATGGTTCCGCCCCAATAGCGAAGTTGCTGTACATAATGCTGAAATTCAATATAGTCTTGCTGCGGCGCGCGGGCGGTAAGGGCTACGGCCAGACTGTTTTCCACAAAAGTCCAGCAATCAAGTTCCCGCATATTGACCACCAGGTGTTCCTGAAATTGTTCGGTTTCGAGTGTGCCGTGTACATAAGGGGTCCCTTTGAACGACAGGGCTACGGCCAGCGTTTGCGCTACAAGTGTGTTGTGCTGCCGCGCAATGTCCAGTTTGGCGATAAAAATGGAATCATCGAGACTCGTCCATTTGCCCATGTCGCTCTCCCGGAGTGGTTCGGCAGGCGATTCGACGATGCTGGGCGGCGTTTCCGGGGTTGGGGAAACGTCCTCGGGGCGATGGTTGGGGCTGGCCAGGGTCAGATAAAGTCCGCCGACCAGCCCCAACAACGCCAATGTCAGGATAAAAATGGTTCGGAACACGGCTGTGGGTTTTTTCTGTGGACAAAAAAAAGCCCTCCGCGTCACATTTTACCTACATGTTGACAAAAACTTCGTAGCTGTACGTCCACTTGCGCTCTTCTCCCGGTTTGAGTTCGATCACCCATTCGAGCGAATAGGCGGGATTGACACGCAGGGTGGCTTGCTCCTGCCGGGTGTTCCATTTTTGCTCGGATTGCAGCGGCTTGCCCTCGATCGTGCGTTTTACCTTGAGTTTTACGGGTTCATCGCGGTAGTTGACCACCGAAACCTGCGCCTCGATTTTGACCTTGTCGTAGGTAGTGCTGAAAAACTTCCGGGCGTTCTCCTGCCGGTCGACGTCGCCTTCCGCCTGGGAGATTCTGATTTCCGGGGTTTCGGCAATTTTAATCTTGCAGGTAGCGCCGGGGGCTGTGTAGGGCAGCACATCCTGGCTGATCGGCTGCAAGCCCTTGTCGTTGCGCGACAGCAGGTTGACGGCGCCGGTCGTCCAGGGAAAAGCCGTGGTGTTTTTAAATTCGATGTAATGGATGACCGGATCCCTGTTCTCCTCTCTGCTCGAATTTTTATATGAAGAATAACTGCCTGATTGTGCAGGTTTTAATACACATTCATAATAATGGGAAGGCTCGATGTCCGATTCAAAAATCGGGAACTGGTAGCGGCTGTCTTTGGGGAAATTGCCGGGCCGGATGGTGTAAAAGTAAAAATCCTCAGCCTGGGCGCCGTTGACGCCGCCGCCGCCGTCGTTGGGACTGTAGTCGAGATTCATCTCCATGTCAAATGACTGGGCGGAATTGGAAAATGACTGGGATTGCAGCATCATGGCATTGCCCCGGTAGGGATTGTTGTTGTCGCGCCAGAGTTGCTCCATCACATCCTGTTCGAAGTGGACCAGCAGTTCGGGCCGGTTGGCAAAGGCGAAATTGGGCACGCCCACGGCCAGTCGAAGTTCGGTATCGCCGAGGTTTTCGGCATTGTTGGCCACTTCGGCGCGCAGCGAGAGGCGGCCCGAGTTTTTGTCATTGAGTTCGAGGCGGTAGATGGGCGCCCAGCCCAGGCCGTCGGTCAGGTAAACCAGGTCCAGATTCGCCTCCCGGGTATTGGGCTGGAAGCTAAATTCGAGGCGTTTCTGCGTTTTTTTCATCTTCACGTCGAGGTCGGGGGCGCTGGCAAACTCGATCCTTCTGACTTCGCTTTCGTACACATTCAGCCAGCGGCCGTTGTTGGTTCGGAAAACGAAAGTGAAGGTGTTGCGCGGATTGTTCAGCACTTTTTCACAAGTGCCCTCAAATATTTCAAAACCTGTATTGTTGGTAGTAGACAGGTACAATTTGACGGGTTTGCCCAGGTTTTTTTTCAAAATTTCGGGGATGCCGGCGTAGTCGGTCGGGCTGTCGACCGAGTCGATGGCGGAAAAAACCGATTGCAGCGACGCATCGGGCGAACCGGCCCAGAACGTGCCGAACAGGGCTTCGGGGAGTTGTCGGGTGGTGAAGCGGGCGTCGGTCAGTTTGACTTTGCCGGAGCGCTGCACCAGGGAGCGGTTGTTTTTAAAAATGGTCACGCTGCGCACCGGAAGGTCTTGCGCCAGCAAAGCGCCGCTGAAAAGCAGCAGCAACAGGGGAAGGATAATGGATTTTTTCATTGGTAAAATGTTTGGGGAGGAAACGAAATGCCGCGTGTTTTGGTGTGCCCGGCGCTCGACACGCGCTCAGGGCGCTACGACCAATTTACACGTCAAGAGCCGCTCCCGCTGGCGCAACGACAACAGGTAGAGGCCGGGAGGCAGAATGATCGGAATCGACTCGTCGGCTTTTACTTGCCCGCCTGCACTGACGATGCGGCCCGACAGGTCGAAAATTTGCCATTCGCCGGCCAGGGGGATACGCAGCATTTGTCCGCTGGCAACCGGATTGGGCGAAGGCTGGAAAGTGGAAGCGCTGCCGTCTGTCAAAACGGTCCCCGAAGGTGGCATAAACGGCACGGAGTCGAGCCGGAAAATTTGCCCCGGCGCCAACAGGTCGAACGCCAGCGGACTTGCGAAATACCAATGCGTCGAGTCGGGAAAGGCAAAATCCGACGCCGTGTAACCGCCGGTCTCCGCCGCACTCAGTTTGTACCAGCACTGGCCGCCGTCGAAGGTTTTAAACAAATCGAAATTGAGGCTGAGAAAACCAGTCTGGCTGTTGGCCATGGCAACAACGGCTTCGGTACCATTGACCGAGCCGGCGGGAAGTATCATCCAGTTCGGTTCCGTCCAGCTGGCGCCGGCATCGTAGGAAAAATACAAATCGCCCGAAAAACCCATAGCAATCAGCGAATCAGGGCCTAAAAAATCAAAACTGACAAACGGGATCAGCCCGTTGAATGCAGTCGTCTGCCAACTGCTGCCCTGGTCGGAAGAACGCAGCACCACCGACTGCGCCCCGTTGTAACCCAGGCAATAGCAATCGTCGGGTGTGCGGCATTTGATACCGGCGAGCTGGCCGATACCCGAATATTCAGGCGTCCAGTTTTGTCCCGAGTCGGTTGTTTTGTAAAGATTGAACGAGAGGGGAGCAAGGTCCGGACCCGAAGCGATTCCCGTTGTTTCATCGAAGAAATTCAGGTTGTTCAGGCCGGTTTGAAAACTGACGAGCGACCAGCTTTGCCCGCCGTCGATGGTCCGGAACAATCCTTGCCCGATGCTGGCGTACCCCGTGCTCGTATCCACAAAGTCGATGCTGGCCGTCGAGGCATTGGGGTTAAAAAAGGTGTACGGGGCGCTCCAGGTCAGCGCGCCGTCGTTCGTACGGATAAATTTGTCGCCGTTCTTTTCCACCGCAAAGCCGTGCTGCCCGTCGACAAAATCGAGTATAAATTTGAGATGATTGGTACCCTGTACCGTCGGGTGCCAGTATTGCGGCGGGTAATCGTCGAGAATATCTACCTGAACTGTATCCGACCCGATGCAGCCCTGGTAATAATAGTAGGCCACGACCGTGGCATCGCCGGAACCGGTAAAAATGGCATTGTTGGCATTGGGGTCCATAAATAGCACCGGCGGCTCCCAAAGGAAAACCTGGGCGTCGCCGGCCGGATAAAATTGCAGGGGAGTACCCGAACAGGTTTCTACCTGGGGCGGCAAAATCTCCGGCACGTCGACGAATACCTCCTGGGCGATGGGCCAAAAAGCAGTGTCGGTCGCGCTGCCGTTGTCGACGATAAGGCGCAGGGTATCCACGACGGTCTGGGTAAAGGTCAGGTTCAACTGGGCAGCCGTTGACAACAACTGATCGCCCAGCCACCATTGCAGGCTCCAAGTATTGCCGGCAAAGGCCGTGGCCTGGTAATAAAAAGTGTCGCAGCCGCCCCCCGTCGAGGAGGTGCTTGCGATCGCCAGCGGTTGTGCCGGCCCGGTATCGTTCCCTTTCATCAGGTAGCCGTGGTCGCATGCGGCCCACCAACTGTTGCCGCTACGGTACAATTGATTGATGCCTACGTAGTTGAAATTGGGCAACTCGATCTGTGTTTCCGGGTAAACGGACCAGGCCTGTCCGTCGTCCTCCACTTTGAAGATGCCGAAAGTCGTACCGAGCAATACGCTGTGCTCGTCCAGCGCTTCCACGCATTTTAAACCAAAAAGTGGCGGCACGCCCGCGGGCAGCCAGTTTTGGCCGCCGTCGGTAGACCGGTACAACTGGTTTTCGCTGATGGCAAAAACAACGGAGGCGGAAGCCATGCTGACATCGAGAAAAACGGTGGGAGCAGGCAGGGTTTGCCAATTGGCCCCGCCGTTGCTGGTAAGGAGCAGCGTATATGCCCCGACGGCGATGCCGTGATTTTCATCAAAAAAATCAATGCCGAACAGTTCGGCTCCGGAGTTGTTTGCGAGCGACCAGCTTTGCCCGCCATCGTTGGTTTTGACCAGGGAATAATTCGCACCGCAGGCAAATCCGACGCCCGGTTGGGGGAACGACCAGTCGTACAACAGTCGCGGGTATCCGCCGCCGCTGTTGATGGGAATGATGCCGAGCGAGGCAAAGGCGTTGTTGCTGAAAGCGACCATCTGGGTATTTCCCAGTAAAAAAGTTCCGGAAGCGAGGCCGGATTGAGGGGAAAGGAGCCTTACGCAGCGCACATCGGCAGCAATCGGCAAATTGGAAACCGGGTCACGCAATTCGCGCTCCACCCAGCTCGCGCCGTTGTTGTCGGAGTACAACACCGTGCCCAAACTGCCGGCAAGCCAGTGCGTGCCATTTTGGGAAAGCGCAAACAGCGGGGCATTTGTACCGGTGTTCTGAACGGTCCACTGGGCGAACGCTGGCGATGCCAGAAGTGCCCAAAAGCAGAAAAGCAAATTTCGTAACATGGAACAGGAAGATTGATGCAAGTGGTCAACGCCAAATTAGATGATTTCTGATTGCTGGTTTTTCAAATTGTGCCTTGGCCACCCGTCAATCGAATGTTTGGGGAATCATTTGAACAACATCTGGACAGGTTTTGACCTTGTCAACGGACAGGACGCGCAGGCACCTTTGCCCCATCAAACTCAATTTTTTCATTTCTTAAACAGTTTTTTCCAATGAAAACGCTCCTTTCTCTTGCTCTTTTCCTGCTCCTCGGCGTTGCTTCGGTTTTCGCCCAGACTCCTGCCCAAAACAAGGAAACCACCCGTAAAATCCTGGCCGCCATCGATGCGGGCGATTTGGCCGCATTCAGTATGTATGTCAGCCCCGCGCTCGTCGAGCACATGCCGCCCCCGCCCGGCCTGCCTTCCGGGCTCAGCGATTTCGAAAAGACGAAAATGCTGATCGGCGACTGGCACAAGGCTTTCCCCGACAGCCACACCGAGGTAATCAATATCGCGGCTGAGGGCAACCTGGTGATCGTACACTCCCGCTGGTCGGCCACCAATACGGCGCCTTTTATGGGCATGTCGGCCACCAATAAAAAAGTCAGCATCGAGCAAACGGATATTATTCGCTTCGATGCAGCCGGTAAAGGCGTGGAGCACTGGGCGGTAATCGATCAACTGGGCATGATGCAGCAACTTGGCTGGATGCCGGCAGAGGGAAAATAAGCGCCTGATACCCATCGCCGCCGCTGGCCAGGGCGCAATGTCGAACCCTGTTGAATAAAGTTTCGGCCGTAAAAGCATTAATTCTTTGCGCGCTTTGCGGCAAATTAGTATTTCACGTAGGGAGGGGTTTCACGCGAAGAGGGGTTTCACGCGAAGGGCGCAAAGGAGCAAAGCGCGCAAAGGGGGGTAGGTAAACTTTCGCGCTTTGCGGTAAATTAGTATTTCACGCAGAGACGCAGAGGCGCAGAGAGGTCCCGGGATTTCCTTTGCGCGCTTTGCGCCTTTGCGTGAAAAATCATGTCGCGCCAGCTCGCGGGAAACGCAAAGTTGAGCAGGCTCCCTCTGCGGCTCTGCGCCTCTGCGTGCAACATTTTTCAAGCAGCCGCTTTGCGGCAAATTAGTATTTCACGCAGAGACGCAGAGGTGCTGTGTGCAATAACAAGAAGTTTTGCAAAAAAAAAATAGTAGATTTGCAATCAGATAAGCAAGCCCTTTGGGGCTATGCAGTTTAGGCAGGACTTAGTTCCTGCCTATTTTGTTTAGGCTGGTTGTTTAAGTAATAATGAGGGTCATATGGTGCGTTGTTT
>JADZFP010000280.1 GCA_020849825.1 Saprospiraceae bacterium | reverse complement strand
TCGTACACGGTTTTGAAATGTTTGGGGTTCAGGCCGCCGAAGCTGCGCTGGATCGAATCAGCGGTGAACTGGGCATAATCCAGGTTGGTCACGTCGCGGCGGTAACCATTTGTAATAAACAGATCGTTCCATCCGTCGAGGTCAAAATCCTGCAGCAAAGGGGCCCAACTCCAGTCGGTTTGAAACACGCCCGCCAGACAACCAATATCGCTGTAAGTACCGTTTCCGTTGTTGAGTTGCAGCACGTTGCGCATAGGCTGGTGTCCGAAGCCATAAGTGACAAGGGTGTTGTACCGGTCGGTTTGCATGGAAGTGCCCAGCATTTTCTGCCGTTGGTAATCTTCTGCCAGCATATCCAGCGCAATCATATCCGGCAGGGCATCGCCATTCACGTCGGCAATATCGACGCCCATTGTATGGTTGGCGTTGTGCCTAAAATGTGCGGGTTGCTGGTCGGTAAACGTACCGTTTCGGTTGTTGATATACTGGAAATCAGGCTCCAGATAGTCGTTGGCGATGTAAAGGTCGGGCCAGCCGTCCTGATTAAAATCGGTGACCGTACAGCTGAGTGAAAACGCCCTGTTGTGGATGCCGGCAGCCTTGCTCACATCGGTAAAGGCGCCGTTGCCATTGTTCCTGAACAACTTGTCCGACTCGAATTCCGTAGTAGGCGCCGTACGGCGAATGATACGGCCGTCTTCCAGTTGTTGCATATCCATCTGGGTCGTCAGTTTAAAATCGACCGGAAAATTGATCACGTACACATCGAGATCGCCGTCGAGGTCGTAATCGAAGAAATTGGCGTGATTGCTGGGCGATGGATCGTCGAGGCCGAAAGCCTTTGCCTGTTCGGTAAAAGTGTTGTTTTTGTTATTGACAAACAACAGGTTGCGACAAACATCACCCGGCATTAGGCCCGCACGGCAAACGTAAATGTCCTGCCAGCCGTCGCCGTTGACATCCGCTATGGAGACGCCGGTTTTGATTCCCTCCACTGCCGATACGCCGGCCTCGGCGGTGATGTCGCGAAATTTCAGGTTGCCTTCATTGAGAAACAATTTGCAGGCGCCGGTCGTAGCTGTGAAATAAACATCCGGCTTGCCATCGCGGTTGACGTCGATGATGCCTACCCCGCCGCCGTTGTAGTAGTAGGCATTTTTGATAACGTTTTGCTCAAAGTCCTCGGCGACCTGGTTGGAAAAACTCAGCCCGCTTTCCGCCGCGCTCACCAATTTAAACATGGCATCGGATGGCGCCACGGGGTCGGCAGCCGTGTTCCGGCCTCGTTTGGCGTCATCTTTTTGGCATGCGCCGACGAGGAGAAGAATCATGAGTGCAACAAAAACACGCGAATTTGATTTTACAGAGAATGTAAACTGGAGCGTCATACTGGTCTGAATGTGTGATTTTCGCCCCAAATTTGAACATTCACTTTGTATTCAAATGAAAAAAGTCGTGGTCGCAATTGCCGGTTCTTCCGGTTCGATCTATGCCCGATTGTTGCTCGACAAACTCGTCGGCCTTCGGAGCCAATGGGATGCCGTTGGTGTGGTGCTCTCCGACAATGCCAGACTCAATTGGGAGATCGAACTCGGCGAAGCTGATTTTTCCACTTATCCTTTCGATTTTTATGGAAAAAACGACTTCAACGCGCCGTTTGCCTCCGGTTCGGCTCGTTTCGACACCATGATTGTGTGCCCTTGTTCGATGGGAACGCTGGCTCGTATCGCAACCGGTCAAAGCACCGATCTGCTTACCCGTGCGGCCGATGTGATCCTGAAAGAACGCCGGCGACTGATTCTGGTGCCCCGGGAAACGCCGTTCAGCCTGATCCACCTCCGGAACATGACGGCCGTGACGGAAGCAGGCGGCATCGTCTGTCCGGCTTGCCCGTCCTTTTATTCAAAACCACAAACACTGGAAGAAATCGGGGCAACGGTTGTTGACCGGGTACTGGATCTCGCGGGTTTTCAACTGGATAGTTATCGGTGGGGTGAAGCAGAATAAATTTTCAGACACGCCCTATTTTCGCGCCTTATGCGTACCGTTTTATTCAGTTCAGCCGCCCTGATATTCAGCATTTTCAGTTGTACCCCGAAATTATATACGTACGAGGTAACTGTGCCAGTCGGCGCGCATCCCAGCGAGTTGCTTTCCTTCCGGCCGACAGGGTACCACGGAGATGCCGACGCCGATGTGTTCTGTACTGTAATTGACCTCGAAAGCGGCGAACCGATGAGCAATACGGTGGTGATTTTCACCAAATTATCCGCCCAGACCGCCCTGGCGGGCATCACGACAGAAAACGGTACCTTCAGAAAAAAACTGCCGGCCGACGCTTACAACCTGGAAGTGCGTTACACCGGGAAAAACAGTTTCCGGCTGAGCAGTTACACGCTGGACGCCGGCCGGGAGTATGAAATCAAAATCGGCCTCGGCGACAGCGGTATTCCGGTCAGAAAAGTAGTGAAATCACGCCATCCACTGACGCAGGAGGAGGCGGAACAAGAAGCGTTGAAAGCGGACCGGCAATGACCCCGAAGCTCAATCGAATAACTTGTCGTATTCGTTTTCTTCCTTCAGCAGTTCTTTGGGCGGCTTGTTCAGGTCGAGCGACTTTTCTTTGGCGGACGCCATGGGACGTTCCGACAACAAGGGGCTTTTACGCTCCCATTCCTCCAGCAGTCGCAGGCCGTCTTCTTCAAAAACGCCGTTTTGCAGGTCGATCGAAGCCAAAAGGTTCTTGCTGGTATCCATGAAACGCTCCATTTCGCCCACCTTGTTGCCCAGATCTTCTGCCATGACTTCGAGGGCTTCATCAAACAGCGCGCGTTTGTCCGGATCACCGCTGATGATGCTCATCGCGGAGCGGATGGCAGAATGACTGGTTTTGATGGCGAGATACTCCTGCTCTTTTACCTTGATTTGGTCTTTGGTGTCGTCGAGCATGATTTCCGCATTTTCATACATGCGGGTGAGTACCCGGTACAAAAGGTCCATCTTCTTGACCAGTACATCGTATTTGGCATTGGCCTCTTGCAGGCGGCCGGCTTTCCGGGCAGCGAGGGCGACGTTTTTGTCGTCCTGTTTTTGTTTGGCCTGTTCGGCGATATTCATATTGCGCTGAATTTCAGCGTTGTTGCCATCGATCAGGCCCTTCAACTGGCGCATCTGACCGCGCAGCGAACCGATTTGTTTGCTCAGGTTGCGCAGGTTGTTTTCCAGATCATCGATGTAGGATTTCAGGATCGCAATCGGGTCGACTTTTACAAAAAGCCCTGTGATCCAGCGCATGAGCGACTTGTAGGCATACCAGACCAGGTTGCGGGCCTTAGGATCGAGCACGACGTACACGATGGCTGCCAGGCCGGCAAGCATGCCGGAGAGCGCCAGGGTGTTTTCAGCTTGTTGAATTAAAAAGGGTAAAATCCGGTTGAGCAACAATGCTCCGCCGCCCAACAGGAGAACGAGAAAAACGCCTCCGGTGATTCCTTCCGGTCGTTGCCAAAACGGTTTGGATGCCATACGCTCAGATCATCTTGTGAATATTCTCGATATCGCGGTCGATTTGCAATAGGAGCGCGGCGTGCGTTTTTTCGAATGCGCCGCGGCTTTTTTCAATTTTTTCGCCCTCCAGTTTGACGGACGATTCGGCTTGCTCCGCTTCTTTCAGGTATGCAGCAATCTCGTCCTGCAAACGGGCAATCTCGGTTTTGTGCCGTTCGATCTGGTCGCGCAGGCGTTTGATGTCGTCCTGACGGGCGGCAACTTTGGAGGCCGTTTGTTTTTCGAGCGCCTGATCGAACTGTTCTTTTTCTTTGGCGACTACGTTGCGGTAATAGCCAGCGGTTTCGGTCAGTTTTTCCTTGGTCAGGCCAAGCGTGGAAGCAGTTGTAAATGCGCTTTTATACGCCGTAGCCTCATCGAGTTTGAGGTCTTTCAGGGCAACGACGGCTCGTTTAAACTCCAGGTAATCGAAACCGGGCAGGTTGTTTTTTTCAATTGCGGCGGTGAGAAATTCGAGGCTGCGATCGTCGAGTCCCTCGGCAGAAAAAAGAGATTTTGTCGTGAGCATGGTTTATTTTGCTGGTATGATTTGTTGGCAAAAAAGCGAAAAGGAGATCGTCCGGACAACAGTTTTGCGACGAACGGGGGCAAATAACCGAAATTCATACGGATCGGCGCAGATGTAGTATGCGAAGTGTTTGCCGGAAATACGCTTTTTTTGCCGCCGAATCCCGTTCCATCTGCCGTTATGATCCGCATCTATATTTCTCACGCACCCGGCGACTCAAAGACGCTGGCGACCCTGCTCGAATGGCTCAAGCCGCTGGAGGAGAAATATTTTTTGCGAATCTGGTACAACGGGCCGCCGCCCCGCCCCCAAACACTGCCCCTGCCCTGGAACATTCTTTTGTTCTGGTATTCGCCGCCGCAGCCTTCGGCGCCGTTCAGGCCCGATCCGCCTGAAGCCCTGGGGCAGAGCCATATTTATTTGTTCCTCACCAGTCACCACGCGTTGGCTGCCCCGCACATCAATCAGGTGGAGATTCCGGCGGCTACTGCGCGATACCACGACCTCGGCCCTGCACTGATACGGATATTTCCGGTTATCGTGTCGCCATCGCATTGGAAGACCTATTCACGGCTGGCACATTTTGCCACAATTGGACCCAAGAAAAGCCTGAGCGAAAGCCAACCCAAAGAAGAAGGGTTCAGGGAACTGGCCACGCAACTGCAGCCCGTTATCGAAAACCTGCGCCGCAACTGGATGGAACGCTACCACCAGGACGGCTTGCCGCTGGATGAATTCAGCCGGCCGGCGCCAAAGGGGTTGCCTGCGCCTGCGCTCTCTCCATTGCCTGGCTGGCTGGGCTGGGTTTTGGTGTTTTTGCTGTTTTATTCTGTGGCCAATTGGTATGCAACCGGTTGCGCACCCAAAATTTACCACGGCGATTACAAACCTTTGCTGGCGCCGGAAGAGCAAAATCCGGTAGAATTTCCGCGCAAACCGCCCGCCCAGTCGCCCACGCCGGTTCAACTTCCACCCGAAAAAGACTCACTTCCCAAACAACCCGACGGTATCGAATAATATGCTTCTACACCCGCCACTTGTCCTGGCTTCTCAAAGCCCCCGCCGCCGGCAATTGCTCACCGAAGCCGGCTTCCGGTTTACCATCAGAACATACGACGTACCCGAAGATTTCCCCGCCGACATGCCGGTCGAGGAAGTGCCCGTTTACCTGGCGCAGAAAAAAGCCCGGGCGGGTTTTGCCGATTTGACCGGCGATGAAGTGCTGCTGACGGCCGACTCGGTGGTCATTCTCGACGGAATGATTTTTAACAAACCGGCCAACCACCGAGAGGCAGTTCAGATGCTCAGCGCCTTGTCGGACCGTACCCATACGGTAATCACCGGCGTTTGTCTGATGAGCCGTGATAAGGAAAAGACGTTCGCAGGCGTGTCAAAAGTGACGTTTGCACCGCTCAGCGACCCGGAGATCGACTTCTACATCCGCGAATACCAGCCTTTCGACAAAGCCGGTTCTTATGGCGTTCAGGATTGGATCGGGCTGTGCAAGGTGGTAAAAATCGAAGGCACCTACGCCAACGTAATGGGTTTGCCGGTCGATCTGGTGTACACGGCTTTAAAGGAATTCTGACTGAATTAACGGGCGAGCAATGCTTCGCACAGCCAGTTGGCCAAGGCCTGCCGGTTGTTTTTGATCACCAGTCGCTGCTGGTCCCAGTCGTTGCGTATGTTGCCGAGTTCGATGTATACAGCCACCGGCGCTTTTGTTTCTCTCAACGTGAACAAACCGCGCGGCGTCACGGTACCGTTGTATCGCTGCTGGCCGCGCACTTTCAGGTACTTTTGTAAAAAAGTCTGGTGAAACTTTTTGGCCAGGCGCTGACTGGGCTCGCTATCGGGGCGATAATAGAAAAACACGTCGGTTTTGGTGTGGCGCGAACGGGAGTCGACGTGGATTTCGATGATCGTCTGATCGGTCACGCCGGCTTTCCGATGCTTTTCGGTGAGGGCATTGATCAGGTCCGTACGTTGTTTCAAACGTTCTTTCTGATCGCGCGGAATGGTGCGATCGCCCCATACCACTTCATCCTGATCGCAGCGCAAAAACGGTTCGTCGCGGATACCGTCGTTCGGGTCGCGAACGATCATGTAGGTAGTTGCGCCGTGACTGACCAAAAGCCGCACCAGTCGAAGAGCGACGTCGTAGGCGTATTCATCTTCGCACAAGGTATGGCCGGCGCGGTGACCCTGCGCGCCGGGATCGGGCCCGCCGTGACCGCTAATGATGTAGTAAACCTTGCCTTTGAGGCGATTGCTGACCACAGGCGTTTTGGCATAGCCGGGGCCGAATATCGGAAACACTCGCTCGCCCCTGGCCGCGCCTATTTCGTCTAATCCATTGATATTCACCTTCTCCGGCACCGAAGCCGCTACGGCAGGCACGCTTGCGCCTTGCGGGCAATTCAACTCATGCCAGGGTACCCAGAGCTTTTTGCTGACGATAAAATCGTCGGCGCGCAGTCCCTTTTTGCGGGCGGTTTCATTGTAGGTCTGAATGCGTTTGGCAGTTTCCCAATCGGTGATATTGAGCGTTGTCCGGATGCTTTTTCCATTATACACGACCTCCTGCACCGGGATTTTATACGCTTTGTTGGCCACCAGACGGTAATCCTCTTTCAGGTTGTTGATCTTGAAAAACTGCGTCACATTACAGTCGTATTCGTCGAGAAAATAACGGGCCAGCAATTTGGTCACATCGTCGCCCTGACGCGACAATACCTGTAGCCAGACGGGGTTCGGCGGGCCATAATACATTGCGCCGGCGAGCTTCTCCGGACGATGGGCGGAGAGCATCAGCAACAAAAACGGCAATAAAAAAAGACGAAGTTTAAACAGGCGCATGGGGGCTTTTTCGGCAAAATTGAACAAAAACTTTTCAGTTCACCACAAAGCACAGATTTTTGGACAACATAAACAAGCATGCGCTCACTGTAACGGTATGAAAAACAGGATTATAGCAAAAAATCGGCAATTGGATGCCCTGGTTCAAAGCCTGCTCGACGACATGGCCGGTTTTTCTGCCGGGCAACTTAACCGCAAACCTGCCGACGGCGGCTGGAGCGCCATGCAAACCGCGCACCACCTGCTCCTCGCCGAAGAGGGCTCGCTGAAATACCTGCACAAAAAACTGTCGGCCCCGGCCGTATTCAAACGAGTCGGACTGTCTGAAACCTGGCGATCAATCCTGCTGCAATTGTCGCTCATCTCACCCATTAAATTCAAATCGCCCGCAGCCGCCAACCCGGAAATATTGCCGGATAATACTTCGCTCGATGAATTGCGCGAGCGCTGGCTCGGCGTCAGGGAAGCCTGGGGACAGTTTTTTGATCAATTGCCCGATGAACTTTTCGACAAGGCTGTATATCGGCATCCGCGTGCAGGCCGGCTTGGTTTTTTGCACACCCTTGGTTTTCTGGGTACACACCTGAAAAGACACCGCAAGCAAATATTCAAGGCACTGGCCTGATTTCATTGAATTACAAAACGATTCTGCACCCATGAATAAACACTTACTGTTCAAAGCATTAGCCCTTGTTTTTCCCGCTTTTCTACACGCCCAGGAACCGCATCCCTGCGGCACGGCCCCGGTGATCGATCCCTGGTTGCTGGAATACAAACAGCACCCTGAGCAATTTGCTTCGGCGCGCTCTTTCGATACTTTGTATGCCGGCGTGCAGGTACACCTCGTGGCCCGCAACAATGGTACAGGCCGTTTTACCGTCGAGCGTCTGCTGGATGCTTTTTGCCGCCTGAATCTCGATTTTCAACCCGCGGCGGTGCAGTTTTTTTTAAAAAATGACTGGACGACGCCCAATAACACCAACTGGTACAACCATTCCGACATCCCGGAGGGAATCGAAATGATGTTTGAAAATAATGTGCCCGATGCGCTCAATGCCTATTTCGTAGGCGATCCGGCCGGCAACTGCGGATACAATCTGCCCTATGCCGGCGTAGCGATCGCCCACCAATGCGCCAATCCGGACGACCATACCTGGACCCACGAGGTCGGTCATGCTCTTACGCTACCCCACCCTTTTATCGGCTGGGAAGGCAAGGTGTACAATTTTGCCGTGCCGACGCCCGACACGCTCACCTACGACTACACCCATTTTCATGCTACGCCAGATACGATTGTACCGGCTCCGCTCGACACGGCTCTGGTGGAACGCCTGGATGGCAGTCAGTGCGGCATCGCGGCCGATGTGGTCTGCGACACCCAACCGGACTACCTGAGTTACCGATGGAATTGCGACAACAACGGACAAAGCCAGGTTACCCTCAAAGACCAGAGCGGCGCTACCTTCAAAGCCGACGGCACACTCTATATGTCGTACTCCAACGATGCCTGCTCCAATCGTTTTTCCGACGAGCAGATTGCTGCCCTGCGGGCCAATTTACTCACCCAAAAAACAGCCTGGCTGCATCCGGGAGCGCCATACCCCGATATCAGCGGGTCTCCGGTACTGCTGTCGCCCAATGGCGGCGAAACGGTTCCGGCGGTTGATATTCCGCTGCACTGGAGCCCTGCGCCGGGCGCAACGCACTACCTCGTGCAGGTCTCCCGGTTCAGCAATTACGTGGTGAAAAACTACGATCTGGTCGTCACCGACACGACGTTTACGGCAGCCACGCTGTTGCCCAACTACACGTATTACTGGCGTGTCCGGCCATTTAATTATGGGCATACCTGTGCCTCCTTTACTGAAAACGCCTCTTTTTACGCCATTCCGAGCAGCTCGGTTGGGGGCCTCTCGACCGACGACAACTTTCGCTACTACCCCACCCGCTTGTCGCCGGACCAGCAACTCACGCTGGAAATTCCGGCAAGCTGGTTGAACCAAACCGCCGAATGCCGGTTTTTCGATGCGACAGGCCGATTGGTTTGGCAAACCCGTTTGACGCCCGGTACAGAAAAGATTACCCTCTCGCTTCCCTCCGACGAATGGGAGGCCGGCATTTGTCGCATGGTTTGGACCAACTCGACCGTGAGCCGTTCGGCTACCTTGTTTTGCACCGGCGGGCAGTAAAATTGTCGCACGCTGGCGCATTTTTGATCTGGACAACCAATTATTAAATCAGAAAGCAGACATTTGTCAGAACAAACCAACTACTCAAACCTCTGTGTGATGAATTTGAAATTTTACACTTTTCTAATCCTTTTTTTCGGGCTTTCCAAAGTGGCGCTGGCGCAGCAAACCGACAAGAATTACTGCGGCTACACCGGTTATTCGCCCTGGCTCAGCTGGTATCAGGACAACAAAACTGAAATCGCTCAACTGCGCGGCAGCAACGATACAACCTGGTTGTACGCTCCGGTAACGGTTCATATCGTTGGCAAGAATAATGGAACAGGGTATTTCCGTACCGACCAGGCCATCCGGGCCATTTGCGAAATGAACGCCCAATTCGAGCCGGCGCACATCCGGTTTTATTTTATGCCGGGCGATGAATTCCAGTTCCACGACGATACGGACTGGTTTGAACACGACTGGGACAGCGGTTCAGAAATGATCAATACGGTGTATCCCGGGCTGGAAGACCGCCTCAATGCATTTGTCGTGGAAGATCCCGCGGGCAACTGCGGCTATTCCTGGCAGGATGTGATCGTACTGGCCAAGAGCTGCTCGGCCGCCGGCAACAGCACCTGGGCGCACGAAGCCGGCCACCATTTTTCGCTTCCCCACCCTTTTTATGGCTGGGAGGGCCAGGACTACAATTACAACGACCCCGCTCCCCAAGACTGGGGCGGTTATCCGGTGGAAAAAATGGACCAAAGCAATTGCTACGAAGCAGGCGACCGCTTTTGCGACACCCGCCCCGACTACCTCAATTTCCGCTGGCCTTGCAATGAAAACTTCGAAAGCCTTGAATTACAGCACGATCCGAACGGCACACCCTTTCGCTCCGACGCTACCCTGATCATGGGTTATGCCTACGACAATTGCCAGTCGCGCTTTACCGACGAGCAAATGGAAGCCATGCGAACGAACCTCTATACCGAGCATGCTTCTTACCTCACGACTTTCGAGCCGGGCGCAGAAATCGCCGACGACGCGTGGGTACAACTCGTCAGCCCGATCGATACTCAGATCGTACAGTACAATAACTTTACGGTGCTCTGGAATCCGGTTCCCAATGCCACGATGTACCACGTTCAGGTGGGTATGACGCCTACTTTCTCCATCCTGCTTTTCAACGGTACCGTGCAAAATACCACGTCGATCAACATCACGAAAGGTATTCCGAACAACCGAATCCTGTACTGGCGCGTCCGTGCGTACAACAACTGGGATGTATGCCAGCCGGATAATTACATTCAAACGGGTGTATTCAAAACGCATAATTCCACCGCTACCAGCGAACTGGAGCAAAGCCTTTTTGCCGAACTGGCGCCCAACCCGGTAGCCGGCGGCGCACCCGCCAAATTGCTGTTGGAATCGGACGACAACATGAACGCGCTGCTCACCGTGACCGATGCTGCCGGACGCGTTTGTCAGCAACAAAAACTTCGGCTGTACTTTGGTGAAAACCAGATCGACATCCCGACCGCCGAATTGCAATCGGGTCTGTATATCGTAACCATTCAAAACGAAAGAGGCGCCCTGATCAAAAGAATGGCGGTGACCGAATAATTGCATTATGGGCGTTATTCGCCGACAAAGTTTCAAATACACGGTCGTCAATTTTGTCGGTCTGGGTATTGGTGCGGCCAGCACGTTATTCATCTATCCGCATACGCTGGAAGCATACGGGTTGATTCAGTTGTTGCTTTGGTTCGGTGTTGTCGGATTGCCCATTTTATCCCTGGGCGGCAATACGCTGGTCATTCGTTTTTTTCCTCAATTCGACAACAAAGGCAACGGGCACAACGGCCTGTTGCCTTTGTTGTTGGGGCTGTGTGCAACCGGCTGGTTGACGGCAGTCATCGTCGCCGCATTTTTCCGCGACAACCTGATCCAGGTATTGCAGGATCGCTCTCCTTTGCTGCGCGATTACCTCTGGATGGCGGCGCCACTGACGCTTTTTTACATCATGAGCGTCGTATTGAGTCAGTATTCCGCCAATTTCAAGCGGATCGTTGTGCCGTCGATTCTTATTGATTTTTCTCAAAAACTCATACTGCCCATTTTGCTGTTTGCCCTTTGGCAAGGCTGGGTTTCGCTGGATGTTGCGCTTTGGCTGTTGTTGCTGTACAGCGCCGGCGTATTGTTGGGTATGGTGTTGTATCTGCGTAGAATCGGGCAGTGGTTCTGGCGCCCCAATGCCGGCTTCCTGACGCCGGAGCGCCGCAAGGAAATCGGCAAGTTTATGGTGTTCGGCGCCGTGGGCGGCTTTGCCCTGCTGATTGCTTACAAGGCGGATCTGTTGTTTGTCGGTTCGATGAGCAGCCTCAAATCGACCGGTATATATGCCATTGCGGCCTTTATTGGCTCCGCCATCGATATTCCGACCAAGAGTTTGTACGCGGCCAGCGTGTCGTCGGTGACGCACTACCTGGCACAGGACAACATGGTTGAGATGGAAAAATTGTATAAAAAAGTCTCGATCAATCTGCTCACGGTCGGCTTGTTGCTTTTTGGGGCGGTCTGGATTTCAGTCGACAGTTTTTATGCGATTTTGCCCAACGGCGAGGTTTTGGCCGAAGGGAAATATGTGTTGCTCATCATCGGTTTGTCGCGCCTGGTGGAAATGACGTCGAGCCTGAACAATTATCTGATTTACTACTCCCGTTACTACGCCTGGTCGTTGTTGTCGCTGTGTGTGCTGGCGGTGGCCAATATCGGCTTTAACCTGTGGCTCATACCCAAACTGGGCATTACAGGCGCTGCCATCGCCACCCTGATGGCGATCATCTGTAACAATACTGTGAACTTGCTGCTGGTGTGGTTAAAGTTTGAAATACAACCATTTACACGAAATACGTTTCGCGCGCTGGGGCTGGCTGTTATGGCCTTCGTTGTGGCCAGTCTGATTCCCGTCAGCGGGCGCCCCTGGTTCGATCTGATCGTACGTTCCGGATTCTACGTAGCCATTTTTGCCGCCCTGGCGTACAAATACCGGGTCGCTCCCGATCTGGCTGATCTGGGAGAACTCGCGGTGGAAAAGATCAAATCGTACAGAAGGAAGTAGCGTTTATTTTTGAAACAACTCCACGATCAGCATCCCCTTGTCGGCGGCCGCTACTTTATTTACCTTGACAAAAATACCCGGATTCAGTTCTGTTTCCTGTCCCATCCGGATGTCGGGCCTTGATGTTTCGATCAGATCGGCCCACTGTTTCAGCGGCGCCTGTTTTTCTGAAAAGCTGCTCAGGAATACCAATTCGCGGCTTGCTTCTTTGAGCCAGATTGAATCCGGCATTTGCAAAAAACCTTCACCCGGGGCCGTAAACCGGTATTCCTGCCGGGTTTTTTCGCATACTTCCTGATAAATTTCAACAAAAATACCCCGATCGGTCATAAAAGCCTCGCGCGATTGTTCGCCCTGGGCTTCGTAACTATAGTCTTCGATATGAGGCAGTCCTTCCTCGAAGATCGGCGAGGGTTTGTAGGGGCAGATTTTTTTTCCTCCGCATGCGGCAGCAAGCCACACGATCAGCAAAAATGCAATTCTGGGCATAGTCTTGTCTGTTCAAATCGGCTGTAAAATTAGGGCGTGTTTGGGATATTGAGCCCCAGGGAAGAAAATCCGGCATTCGTGTTCTACGCATTCTTCTGACTATTTTTGCCGCATGAGTTCCCTATTGATTCGCAACATCAAAACCCTTTATCAGGCAGAGACCACCCGCAGGAAAGTGGTTAAAGGGGCCGATATGGCTGATCTGCCCGGCATCGACGACGCTTTTCTTCTGTTGGAAAACGACCGCATCGCGGCATTCGGTCCCATGGACCAATGCCCCGCTCGGGCCGATCAGGTGATCGACGCCAGCGGCCGGCTGGCTTTGCCTTCGTGGTGCGATTCGCACACGCACATCGTTTTTGCCGCAAGCCGGGAGGAAGAGTTTGTCGACCGGATACGCGGCCTGAGTTACGAGGAGATCGCCCGCCGCGGCGGAGGCATTTTGAATTCTGCCCGAAAACTGCAGCAGGCCAGCGAAGATCAGTTGTATGAAAACGCGTTAAAACGCCTGCATGAAGTGATCGGATTTGGCACCGGCGCCATCGAGATCAAAAGCGGCTACGGCTTGAGTGTCGAAAGCGAAATAAAAATGCTGCGCGTGATTCGCCGACTGAAGAGCGTCAGCCCAATACCAATCAAAGCGACCTTTCTCGGCGCCCATGCCGTCCCGATGGAGTATGCACAGCGACGCGAAGAGTACATCAGCCTCGTTATCCATAAAATGTTGCCCCAGGTGGCCGAAGAGAACCTCGCCGAATACTGCGACGTGTTTTGCGACCGCGGCTTTTACACGGTGCAGGAAACCGAGCGTATTCTTAATGCCGCCTGGACGTACGGGTTGAAACCCAAAATACACGCCAACGAGTTGGACTACTCCGGAGGGGTGCAGGTTGGCGTCGCCTGCCATGCTATTTCCGTCGATCACCTGGAGTACACGGGCGACGCCGAAATCGAGGCATTAAAAAACAGCCAAACGCTGCCAACACTCCTGCCCTCCTGCGCTTTTTTTCTGGGTATTCCCTATGCCCCCGCGCGTAAAATGATCGATGCCGGCTTGCCGGTCGTATTAGCCAGCGACTACAATCCGGGCTCTACACCGTCCGGGAAAATGCCTTTTGTCGTATCGTTGGCCTGCATCAAAATGAAGATGTTGCCAGAAGAAGCGATCAACGCCGCGACGCTCAACGGGGCCCGCGCGATGGAGCTGGAAGACGATTATGGCAGCATAGCCGTTGGCAAAAAAGCGAATTTGTTCCTGACCAGGCCCGTACCCTCTTTGGGGCATTTACCGTATGCTTTTGGCAGCGATTGGATAGAAACGGTCATTTTGAATGGAAAAACCTGGACGAAATGACAAGAAACGGTCAAACAAGGCGTTTCAAATTCATCCCCTCTTTTTGTTAAAAAAGCCGAATTTCAAACATTTGGCGTCGTTCCGATAGGTCGGATGCGCGCCGAATGCCTAATTTTGCGTCCACTTGTCCAAAAGCCTGTTTAATCCGTTCACAAGAATTCGGCAGTTGTTAAAACTCCCGTTTCCGGCAGCACGCAAAAGTGAAGCTGCATCTTTGGTTGATTATTTTTTATCCCGTAGTTCGAACATATCCTACAACCATTGTAAATTTTCTCACCGCATGTACAGACTTCTAATCCCCCTGCTTATTGGTCTCATGACCACGGCTTCGTATGCCCAGACGCCAACGGCCGCTTACACACCCTCTGAAATCAAACCTAACCCCAACCCCTCAACCGCTGCCCCGGAAGCCGTTTGTAACAACGCAGGCACCATTTCTTTGGGCGCCGCCGGAGTAAACACCCAAAGCAACGACGTTGCGCTTCCCATCATTTTCCTTTGTTATCAGGACTCGATTTTCATCGACCACAATGGCGATGCCGATTTGAGCGGCGACCCGAACCCTGCAACGACTCCGGGTCTGGGTTACATCTTTTACGATTGCCCTCCTACTTTGATCGGTGACAACCTCCAGACCATTATCACCGATCCCTGTATGATCCTCGGCCCGACCAACCAGCCGGTTATCGCTTATGGCAGTGATCCCAGCGGCGATATGTGGTTTTTCAACAACGGAACCCTGCAAGGATTGTACAACATGGGGCAGCCGGTTTCGCTGCACTTTGCCCCGGTAACCTTCGACATCTTCAATCTGGCTGCGTCTCCGGATACCGTTGGCTACGAATCCGCCCAGGTGGGTTTCCCTCCCGGCCCCTGCGTCAACGTAGGTATCCCGTCGGAGTTCGAAGTAGTATACCTGAATCCGATCGAAGAATCCGGCGTCGACCCCGATTTTGGCGATGATTGCCGCGGTAAATTTCAGATCAGCGGTGGCTACCCGGAATACGATGCCGGCGCTACCTATACGACCATCGACATCTCTCTTTCTACCGATGCCACGGTTAAAGCATTGATTCACAACGCTCCGGCGCAGTGGTTCAATAATGCCAACATCATTTTTTCCGTACCGCAACCCGGAACGTATGTGGTAACCGTCGAGGATGGAAAAAGCTGCGGCTACTCCTTTACTATTGACATGCCCGCCTGTGACGCTTCCAACAACGTGACGATCGGCTTCACCGACGACAATGCACTGCCCGGCCAGCAACTTTGCGTTCCGGTGACCGTAGAAAACTACAACGACATTGTTGGTTTTTCTTTTTCCGTCACCTGGGACCCTGGCGTACTTTTCTACACCAGCGTGCAAGACCCTAATCCGGTGCTCATCAACCCGACTTTCAACAACAGCAACCTCAATGAATTGCTGACCGGAACCGGATCGTTGGGTGTTTTGTATTACAACCAAAACAACGTTGGCGCCACCCTCGCAGCAGGCGACACCCTGTTCAGTGTTTGTTTTATTGTTACTGGCCAACTTGGCGATTGCTCCGGCCTGAGCGTAGGCAACTCCCCCTCGGGTATTCAAATGGAAAACTCCATGGGCGGCAACTATGCCGTTCAGGTAGACAGCGGCACGGTATGCGCCGACTTTGATCCCTTTACCGTCAGCATCGAAGTAATCGATACTACCTGCACCGGTACCGCCAGCATCCAGATCACGGCCAATGGCGGCGAAGCCCCGTATGAAGTGATTTGGAAAAAACTGCCCAGTGCCTCCGGTACCCTGGAAACCATTAACGCCACCGGCGGCGTCCTTGTACTGCCGGGGCTCAACAACGGCGACTATGCCTTTGCCATCACCGATGCTAACGGCGCAGGCACCCTTATTCTCGATACCATCAATATCAGCCTGACGCAACTGGGCGCGTCATTATCCCTGACCTCCCCGACCTGCAACGGACTGGCCAATGGCTCTGCCCTGGCTGTCGCTTCCGTCGACGGCGTAGCAGTACCGCCTGCCGGTTATAATTTCAGCTGGACCGGCCCTAGCATCCCAAGCCCTGGCAGCGATGCACAGAACAATATCCCAGCCGGCGCCTATTCGGTAACGGTAACGGCGCCCAACGGCTGTACGGCAACCGCTTCCGGCACTTTGACTGCACCTTCTGCCGTCGCACAAAACAGCATTCAACTTACTCCTGCTTCCTGCCAGGGTATCAGTGATGGCTCTATTTCGCTGACCATTCAGGGCGGCACACCGTTCCCGGGCTCGCAGTATGCGTTTGAATGGGCTTATTCTCCCGACCAAAACCTGCCCACGCCACTCACTTCGGAGACGAACAACCCCTCCGTTATCACCAACCTCGCGGCCGGTAATTACTATGTCACGGTTACTGACGCGAACGGTTGCACTTTCGTTCCTTTGGTTGAATATGTGCTGACCAATGCCCGCGAAGTCACCATCGACCTTCTCGACCAGCAAAATGTCAGCTGTTTCGGCGGCAGCGATGGCAGCATCACGATTGAACTGACTGCTAACCCGGCCTTTGCAAACCCGAACGTTCAGTTCTTCTGGACGCCCACGGGCTACACCCAGGTCAACAACGGCGCCGAAACGACCTACTCCACTCTCGATATCGGCACGTATAACGTACTTGCTGTAGAGCAAAATACCGGCTGTGTGGATACCGCTTCATTTACCATCACTCAACCGAATGCACTGCTCCTCGAC
>JADZFP010000279.1 GCA_020849825.1 Saprospiraceae bacterium | reverse complement strand
GGGTTATGAGCCCGTAGTCGACGGCGGGTTCGGAAACAATATCCATCCTTCGCCGCAATATCTCCACATCAGGATAGAGAATACCAACGTCCTCGTCGGGGTGGGTGTCCTCCACCGTATACGTTTCGATACGTACCATGTATTTAGGAATAACCTGTGGCACGAGTTGGTCTTTGATCCGGGTGGCTAAATCGTGGTGCACATCGGGCCAAACGTGCCCTTCGAGCCAGGGGTCCATTCCGGGAAAAGGCGACAACATGGGTTTTTATTTTTTCCCAAAAATACGCAAGTTTTTCCAAAATGAGGGGCGCCTGCAACATCCGTGCATGTTTTTGCAACATCAGTGAACGCACGACTGGCGCGCACAGCCCCAATTTTGTGGCGTAGACTTTTATTTTTTTAAAACCAAATAAGTCCGCCATGAAGCATCTGACTTTTGCCTTCCTGTTTTCCCTGCTGACGGCAAGCACAATTTCCGGACAAACGAGAACCCTCTCCGGCCGGGTCACCGACCCCTCCGGCGAGCCGCTCCCCGGCGCTACCGGGCGCCTCAAAAACACCCCAACCGGCGCCGCCACCGACGCCGGCGGCGCCTGGTCGCTGCAAGCGCCCGACGGATTCAATACCCTCGTCTTCTCCCTGCTCGGTTTTGAAACCAGAGAGATCGGTATCGAGGGAAGATCGACTATCGACGTGCAACTGACCGAAGCCGCCGGCCAACTCGACCAGGTGCTGGTCGTCGGGTTCGGCACGCAAAGCAAACGCCGGGTTACGAGCGCCATCGCTTCCGTCGGTGAAGAGGTATTTAAAAACATCCCGGCCACCGACGTGCAGAACGCCCTGCAGGGGCGCTTGCCCGGCGTGGTGTTCACCAACACTTCCGGCAGCGCCAACTCCGAATCCAGCATCCGCATCCGGGGGGTAGGCAGCATCAGCGCCGGCAACCAGCCGCTTTTCGTGGTAGACGGGCTGGTGTTGTCGGGCCGCGTCAACGCCCCGCACTTCGATTACGGCGGCTATGCCACCACTCCCTTCATCAACCTCAACCCGAACGACATCGAATCGGTGGAAGTGCTGAAAGACGCCGCGGCCTCCGCCATTTACGGCTCGCGCGGCTCCAATGGGGTGATTTTGATCACCACGAAAAAAGGCGACTTCAATGCCGCGCCCAGGGTGAGCATCGGCTACTGGGCGGGTTTTTCAGAAGCTTCCAAAATGTTGCGCTATCTGAACGGAAAAGAATACGCTGCCTCCTGGAACCAGGCGGCCCTGAACGCCGGCTACTCCCCGCAAGGCGATCCAGACCTGTTCTGGGATATTGATGCCCAGCCCAGCACCGATTGGGTAGCCCTCTCCACACAAAAAGGCTTCGAACAGGAAGCCAATGTCAGCGTAACGGGCGGTACAAAAACCACCAAATACTACATCGGCGGCACGATGCGCGACGAGCAGGGCATCCTGAAAACCACCGACTTCAAACGCTACGCCGTGCGGGCGAACATCGACCAGCTGATCGGCGAAAAGCTGACGCTGGGTATTTCCATGGCCCCTTCGCGGGTGCAGAACAACCGCGCCGACGATTTTACCTCGGCCTTTTACAATACGGTTTGGACGCCGCCCAACATCGAAGCTTTTGATCAAACGGGCCGGCCGGTAAGTTACGCCGACATCGGCGGGCAGGGTTCGCCCTACACCAACCTGGTCGAATCCTGGTCCGACATTACCTCCAACCAGATGTTGTTCAGCAGCTACCTGAACTATTCCCCGCTGCCTGGGCTGAGCCTGAAAACCAGCCTTGGGGTTGAGACGACCCAACAGCAACAATTGTTCAAATATGGCTCCAGAACCGGATTCGGGTTCCCCTCGGGTTTTGAAATCGCCTTCAACCAGGAAACCTTCAATTACAACTGGACGGCGCTTGCCGCGTGGGCGCCGACCCTGGGCGGCAACCACGATTTCGATATCACCGCGGGTTTCAACCTGACGAAGGAAACGCTCACGGCAAACTACCGGGAAGGTATCGGCTTTGCCGACGACCGCCTGCGCTATATCGGTTCTGCCGCCCAGATCATTACCAACAGCAGCAACTACTCCGAGGCAGGTTTCACGGGCTGGCTGGCCCGCGCCAACTACGCCTTCCAAAACAAATACCTGCTCACGCTTTCCGCCCGCTACGACGGCTCCTCGCGTTTCGGCGCGGAAAAACGCTACGGATTTTTCCCGGCCGTGTCGGCCGGATGGGTGCTGTCGGACGAAGGTTTTTTCCCTTTCGATTTCGTCAACTTCCTCAAATTGCGCAGCAGCCTCGGCGTAGCGGGCAATGCCGAAATCGGCGACTATGCCGCCCGGGGGTTGGTGCGGTTCGGGCAGAACTACGGCAGCGAACCCGGCTACGATATCGCCTCCCTCGAAAATGACCAATTGGGCTGGGAACGCAACGTGCAGTGGGATGCCGGCCTGGAGTTCGCCCTCTGGAAAAACCGCGTGCGCGGCAGTTTCGGCTATTACATCAAAGACACCAAAGACCTGCTGCTCGAAACGCCCGTGCCGGCTACCAACGGCTTTACCACGCTCGCGCAGAACGTGGGCGAAGTGCGGAACTCGGGCTTCGAATTTGAACTCAGCGCCGATATCCTGACCAAAGGTTTTCAGTGGACCCTGCAACTGAACGGCGCCACGCTGAAAAACGAAGTGCGCCGCTTGGTGGATGCCGACGGCGACGGGCTGGACGACGACATTTACACCCAGTTTCGTTTTTTGTTCCGCCCGGGCGAATCCATCGGCACATTTTACCTGGTGGAATGGGCGGGCGTGGACCCCGAAAACGGCGATGCCCTGTTCTGGAACGCGGATAAGTCCGAAAAATTAGCCAACAGTACACCCGATGCCAACCGTCGCATCGTGGGCGTATCCATACCCCGCTTCACCGGAGGTTTCAGCAACCTGTTCCGGTATAAAAACTTCGACCTGAGCGTCTTTTTCCAGTTTAAAACCGGATACCAGGTCTACATGCTCGACGGCTTGACCACGCTTGGCGTCTGGGGCGCTACCAATGTATTGAAAGAATACGCCGACAGGGTCTGGACGCCGGAAAACCCCCACACCGACGTGCCCCAAAACCGCCTGTTCCAGGCAAACGGCAGCCAGCGCACGTCCCGTAACCTGTTTGACGGCGACTATCTGCGGCTCAAAAACCTGAGCATCGGTTATGTTTTTCCCGCCTTTGGAAAACAAGGATACCGGCTGCGCCTCTTTGCCTCCGGCCAAAACCTCTGGACGCTGACCGGCTACCCCGGACTGGACCCCGACGCCGACGTTTACCGGGCAGGACAAGCGGAACAGGGGGCTATTTTGAGTCCGCCGCCGGCCAAACGGACGTATACGATGGGGGTGAATGTGGATTTTTAGGGGGTTTCGACCGAAATTTGGCTATTTACAGTGTCGATACAAAACTTAGTTCCTTCAAAAAAATCCATTCCTAACAATCCTTGGTAATCAGAAAGCACACCGTGCGAAAGAAAGTCGAATACTTGAACGGGGAAGTTTCTGCGGGTGATACCCAATGCGGTCAGCTCTTGAATTTCAACAATTTCGGTCTGGACCACGCCATTGGCGGTTTCAATTTCCACCAGGCCAAGGGCATCTTGCAAATCGTAATTGGCAATGTAAAGCGCGCTGCGGTCAAGCGTCGTATTACTTGCGCCCGTATCCACGACGACCTTCAGACGGCACCGCCCATCGAGGAAAATTCCGACCAGGATAATACCGCTTTCCGGATCGCGCTCAAAGTTGAAGGTCATTTTTTGCGGGGGCTGTAAAGCGAAACGATTTTGCGGACGGGTTTACGAACAGGTTTTTCTGTCCCCGTGAAGACGAGGGTGAATGTTTGATAATCCGCGGTTTTTTCACGCCCAAGGTAAACGACTTCTTTTTTGTCCTTACTGTGAAGAAGCGGAACGCCTGACAGGACATTTAAAAAATCCTTATCCATAACCGGGTTGCCGATAAGCACCCATTCGTTGGGAAAGCGTTTTTTGATCTTCGCCATGCTGATTGGCTTAATGACAGCGGATGCCAATTGGTCAGTAGTCATTTAACTGATTTTAGTGCAAAAATAAGCCTTTTTCTCCAATAAACCATCACCCGATTTTCATCATTCAATGTACAAAAAATGAAATATTCATCATTCTTTTTGTCTGTCGGATTTCTCGCAGCCTTGCTGCTCACCCCCGCCTGCGACAAATTCCACAACGATATCCAGCCCGCCGACAACCTGCCCACCGGCGCCGTCTATCAATCGGCGGCCGACCTGGAATCGGCGCTGAACGGCGTGTACAATTCCCTGCAAAGCGACGATCTCTCCGGATTGAACCTCATCCTGATCCCGGAAATCCTGGGCGGCAATGCCACCTGGCTTGGCTCGGGAAACCCGGAATTGACCGACCTCGTCAACCGCGACCTGCGCAGCAGTAACTTCTATGCGGAGGGTTTATGGACCCAGGCGTACAAAACCATCAACCTCGCCAACGCCGTGCTCGGCGCGCTCGGAACGGTGCAAGACCCTGCCCTGACGCCCGACCTGCGCAATCGCATCGAAGGAGAAGCCTTGTTCCTCCGGGGCTATCTTTATTTCGAACTGGTGCGGTATTTCGGACAGGTTTACGGCGACAATACCCCGGAGAACGGCGTACCGCTGCTCACCGGGGCGATTTTGAAAACGAGCGATCTTCAGTTCCCCAGCCGTGCCTCCGTGCAGCAGGTGTACGACCAGGCGACGGCCGACCTGACCCAAGCGCGGGATTTGCTGCTCGCCACCCAGCCTTCCGACCGGGCCAACCCCGGCGCCGCCCTCGCCCTGCTCGCGCGCATCGCCTTCCAAAAAGGCGAATACGCCCAGGCGGCAGCGCACTGCCAAACCCTCTTAGATAACCCGGCCTATGCCCTGACGGCAACCCCACAAGACTTTTTCACCGACGAGGCATCTGCGGAGATTATCTGGCGGTTGCGGCACACGCCGGCGGACATCGGAAGTCTGGCGTTCTGGTTTCATGAAAGCGCCGATTATATCAGTATCGGCAATCCGTTGAAAACCGCGTTCGGCGCCGTCGTCACGCCCGCGCAAACAGCGGCGGCCCAGTCGGAAGGACTGGTCATCGCCGACTTGCGGGCTGCAATGCCCTTGATTTCCGCCGACACCAATTTTACCAACAAATACGAAGACATCGCCGCCCAGGCCGACGACGTGCCCTTGGCCCGCCTGGCGGAATTCGTGCTCATGCGGGCGGAAGCGCTCGTCCGTGCGGGCGAACTGTCGGACGGTATCGCCCTGCTCAATGAGGTGCGTGCCCGCTCGCTCCGGGTGCGCGACGCTGCGGGGAATGAACCGCCCGACAAGCAGGCGCTGGTCTTGTTCGCCGTTGCCGATTTTCCCGACACCGGGGCCCTCATCGACGCCATCGTGCTGGAGCGCCGGGTGGAACTGTGTTTCGAGGGCAATCATTTTCAGGACATGATCCGCCTGCAACGCGATATCGAAGGCTTGCGCTACGACGACTGCCGCCTGCGGCTGCCTATTCCGCAGCGGGAGGTGGATGTGAATAAGAATTTGAGGCAGAATGCGCCGTGTTATTGAAAGGGCCTCCTCCCCCCTACCCCCATAGCCATCAGCTTAAGGCCTCGGAGAGGCTAAACGTTGGTAGAATTATCCGGCCCGCATGATCTCACATGGCCTCGGAGAGGCCTAAGATTTAGATTTTTAAATCAAATACCAATAATGT
>JADZFP010000278.1 GCA_020849825.1 Saprospiraceae bacterium | reverse complement strand
TTGCCCGATGTTTTTTTTACCGCCAACATGGGTAAAAAACGCCTTTACCTCAATAAAGGCAACGGGAAGTTTGAAGACGTCACCGATCGCGCGGGCGTGGCCGGCCGCGGCTCCTGGTCGACCGGCGTGGCGATGGCCGATGTCGACGGCGACGGCCGTCTCGATATTTACGTGTGCAATTCCGGTAACCCCCGCTCCAACGAGGCGCAGCGCGATTTTCACCGGGAAAACGAACTTTTTATCAACAATGGCGACGGCACGTTCACCGAAAAAGCGCGCGAATACGGCCTGGCCGACCAGGGACTGACGACCCATGCCGCGTTTTTTGATTACGACAAAGACGGCGACCTCGACTGCTATATTCTCAACAATTCCTTTCGCGCCGTGGGCTCTTTCGATCTTCGGCAAAACCTCCGGTTTACCCGCGACAGCCTGGGAGGGCACAAGCTGTATCGCAACTACAACGGCCAATTCAAAGACGTGTCGGTCGAAGCCGGCATTCTGGGCAGCGTGATCGCATTTGGCCTTGGCGTAACGGTCGGCGACGTCGATCTCGACGGTTGGCAGGACATTTACGTGTCCAACGACTTTTTTGAAAAGGATTACCTCTACCACAATCGCGGCGACGGCACCTTCGAGGAAGTGCTCGAAAAACAAATGCGGCACATCAGTTCCGCCAGTATGGGCGCCGATATGGCCGACCTCAACAACGACGCGTATCCGGAGATTTTTGTCACCGATATGCTGCCCGAACCTGATGCCCGCATTAAAACAACCACCACCTTCGAAAGCGCCGACCGCTTCGAGTTCGTGCGCAGCAACGGGTATTATAACCAGTTCACCCGCAACGCTTTACACCTCAATAATGCCGACGGGACCTTTTCCGAAATCGCCTGCCTGGCCGGCGTGGAAGCCACCGACTGGAGCTGGGGCGCCCTGCTTTGCGACCTCGACAACGATGGCTGGCGCGACATCTACGTGGCCAACGGTATCGCACAGGATTTGACCAATCAGGATTACCTGAACTTCGTTTCCGACCCGGTCGTGCAAAGCGAAATCATCACCGGCGGCAATGTCGATTTCAAGCGGCTGATCGATTCCATTCCCAGTCAGCCCGTTCCCAATTATGCTTTTAAAAACAACGGAAACCTCAGGTTTGAGAATGTAGCCGCCAGTTGGGGGCTGGCTCAGCCGGGCTTTTCAAATGGCTCGGCTTACGGCGATCTCGACAACGACGGCGACCTCGACCTGCTCGTCAATAATGTCAACAGCGAAGCGTTCGTGTATCGCAACGAAGCAGATAATCAACTGAAAGACAATCATTTTCTCAAAGTTCAGTTGCAGGGCGAAGCGCCCAACACCGGTGCATTCGGCGCCAGGGTGTTTTTGCGGGCGCAGGGCAAAACGATTTATCAGGAAGTGTTGCCCATGCGCGGCTTTCAGAGTTCGATGGACGTCCGACCCAATTTCGGGTTGGGCAACGTCGCTCAGATCGACACGCTTCTGGTAGAATGGCTCGACGGTAAAACGACCCTTTTGACCAATGTTGCGGCCAATCAAATTTTGACCCTGAAACACAGCGAAGCCAACCACCCGCCGGTGGAGAAACCCTGGTTGAAACCTTCAATAGCACCTGTTTTTCAAAAAATAACGGCCGCCGCGGGACCCGACTGGCAGCACCGGGAGAGCAATTTTCGCGACTGGGACCGCGACCGCCTTTTGTATTTTTCCCACTCCACCGACGGACCGCGCATGGCCGTGGGCGATGTCGACGGCGACAGCCGCGACGACTATTACATCGGAGGCGCAGCGGGTCAGGCCGGCGCCCTGTTCGTCCAGCAATCAAACGGCAAATTCCGCCAGTCGCCGCAACCCGCTTTTGCTGCCGACGCCGCCTGCGAAGACACCGATGCGGTTTTGTTCGACGCCGACGCCGACGGCGACCTCGATCTTTATGTGACCTCCGGCAGCAACGAGGCGGCTTCCATGTCGCCGGAACTGACCGACCGCTTGTATCTTAACGACGGGAAGGGCCGTTTTTCGAGGGCAAAAGACCAGATTCCGGGCGACAAACCCTTCGCCAGCGGTTGCGTGCGCGCCGCCGATGCCGACGGCGACCAGGATTTATTTGTCGGTATGCGCCTTTTGCCCGAAAAGGTGGGTGTACCGGTCGGCGGGTTTTTATTGCTCAACGACGGTAAAGGCAGGTTTGCCCCCTCCATCCAGGAAGTTTTTAAAAATATGGGCCTCATCACCGATGCCGCATGGGCCGACGTCGACGGCGACGGCGATTCTGACATTGTCGCAGTGGGCGAATGGATGAGCATCCGGGTTATCCTGAACAATGGCAAAGCAGGTTTTTATAATGATAACTCAGACAACGGACTAAGGCGCCTCAACGGGCTGTGGAAACGTATTCAGCCCGCCGATTTCAATGGCGACGGACAGGTCGACTTTATCGTCGGTAACATGGGGCTCAACAGCCGTCTTGAAGCGGCCACAGACCAGCCATTGACCATGTTTTTCAGCGATTTTGACAAAAACGGGGTGACGGAACAAATCCTTTGCCGCTACAACGGCGGCGTGCTTCTGCCCTACGTCCTGCGCGGCGATTTGGTGGGCAACATGCCGGCTTTGAAGAAAAAATACCTGCGATTCGGCAATTATGCCGGCCAGACCATGACCGACATTTTCAAACCCTAGCAAATGCGGGAAGCGCTTGAACTGAAAGTAGAGGAATTGCGCAGCGGCGTATTGATCAATGAGGGGAATGGTAAATTTTCATTTATTCCCCTGCCTGTCGAAGCGCAATTTGCCCCGCTTTTCGGCTTGTGCACCGGCGACTTCGACGGCGACGGCAAAACGGATGTTTTGTGCGGGGGTAATTTCCTCGGCTGCAAGCCGGAATTCGGTTATATGGACGCCGACTACGGCTTGTTCCTCAAAGGCGACGGGCAGGGTGGTTTCAAGGCAATTCGCGCCCGTGAAAGCGGATTCCGGCTCGACGGGCAGGTGCGCGACATCCGGCCGGCGCGGGTTGCCGGAAAACCTGCCTGGCTTGTGGCCCGCAACAACGCCGCTGTCGAGATTTTCAGTTTAGGAAAGGTCAAATAGATTGCCCACCCCCGGCGTGCGGCTGTTGATGAAGCCTTCGGCAAATTCAACGCCGATGGGGCGGCCGAATACCCGTCCTTTCGCTTCCATGAAGTGCAAAAAGTCTTTGCCGGAAATGGGGGTGTTGGGTTCCTGGCCGTTGGGGTCGTAAAACTGGGATTTGAACGCGAGAATAGCTTCCATTTTGCGCGGAAACCAGGTCGTGATGTCGACCACGAAGTCGGGTGTCAACTGTTTGTCCTGAATGTAGTGGTAGACGGCTTTCGGGCGCCACTTTTCCTGTTTAATGCCCTCATTGTCAAAAGTTTCAATTTGCGCCAGACCGGCATAGAAGCAGGCGTCGGCGGCCATTTTTGCTGCGCGGCCATGGTCAGGGTGCCGGTCGTCGGGAGCATTGCAAAGCACGACGTCGGGACGGTATTGGCGGATGCAACGTACGATTTTCAGCCAGTTGGTGGGTTCATGCACAAACAGTCCGTCGGGAATATCCAGTGTTTCGCGAAAAACGGCGCCCAGGATACGGGCGGCTTCGCGGGCTTCCTGCGCCCGGATTTCAGGCGTGCCCCGTGTGCCCAGTTCGCCGCGGCTCAGGTCGAGCAAACCGAAACTTTTACCCAGGGCTGCATGGCGCAGCAGCGTACCGGAAGCGCTGAGTTCCACATCGTCGGGGTGTATGCCAATGGCCAGAATGTCAACTTTCATTGTTTTTGGCTAATATTCCTGTGTAATAGTCGTTAGTTTTTTGTTTTTCCGACACAATGCCGGCAAATTACCGGCGCGTTTTTTGCACCGTTTTTCACTGGCTACGGCCGCATGATCAGTTCAAAGCAGCACAATGGAAACAACACCGGACAATAATACGCCCAGCCGCGCAGTGCTCGAACAATTGCTTTCCGGCGTTACTGCGCTGGAGAAAGCCCTTGTAGAATCTGAACAACGGGCGCAAAAGTACGCGCAGGAAGCCGAAACCCTTCGCCTGGCGCACGATCAACAAACCCAGGCTTTGGAAAAAGTAGCTGAAACCGCCAGGCGGCTCCAGCATGACTATGAAGTGCTTCGTATCCAGAAGGGCGGTTTTGGTTTCAAAATGTTGTTGCTCAGCGGGTTTGCCGGTTTTATTACCGGCTTTGTAATGCATTGGCTGTTTTTTCGACCGACCAACGAGCACGCCGAAACATTCGCCCGTTTTCGCGATGCGAATTTGTTCAATTACGAAGTCGCCATCAGTCAGGGTCGTATCGATGAAGTGGAAAAAGCCCTGAAAGCCGACGAAAACAAACCGGAGAATGCGCTCATTCAGCTGGAAATCGAGTTTGCCCGCAAGTTGGTAGGGGCTGCTGCCCGGCAATAATATCAGAACTTCCAGCGCCGGAACGCTTCCATGGCTTCGTATTCCGCCAGGCCCAAGGCCCGGTATTGCTCGGCCGTCTCGCGGTTGCGGTCTTCGGCGCGCTGCCAGAATTCGCGGGCATCGTCGCCCGGGAAGGGCGGCTGGTCTTTCTGGCTTTGGTGCATGAAAATGGCCTGGCGTTTTTTCTTCAACTCCATAGGACTGATGGGTACGGCCATTTCGATCTCGTCGACGGCCCATTCGTGCCAGGCGCCGCGATAGAGCCACAGCCAGCAGTCGCGCATCCAGGCGCGGTCGTACAAGCGACGGAAGGCTTCGAAAATGGCGTCGAGGCAAACCCGGTGCGTGCCGTGCGGATCGGCCAGGTCGCCGGCGGCATACACCTGATGCGGTTGTACCGATTCCATGAGATTCATGATGATCTGGATATCATCTTCCCCGAGTGGTTTTTTCCGCGTGCGGCCGGTTTCGTAAAACGGCATGTCGAGGAAATGGATATGATCGTCGTCGAGCCCGACGAAACGGGCCCCTGCCCGGGCTTCCGTGCGGCGGATGAGCCCTTTGATCGAGCGCACGTCGTCGGTGTCAGAGTCGCTCAATCCCTTGTTTTTGAGGAACTTGATGATCTTTTTGATCTTTTTGTCGCCGGCTTCGGTGTCCAGTTTTTGATCCTTTACAAATTCTCCGAAAAACTCGGCGAAGCGCAGCGCATCGTGGTCGTGTACGGCAATGTTGCCGGAAGTTTGATAGGCTACATGCACGTCGTGGCCTTGCTCGACCAGCCGGAGGAAGGTGCCGCCCATGGAGATCACGTCGTCATCGGGGTGCGGACTGAACAGGATCACACGCTTGCGGGCCGGATTGGCACGTTCGGGCCGCTGGGTGTCGTCGACGTTGGGTTTGCCGCCGGGCCATCCGGTGATGGTGTGTTGCAGGCGGTTGAAGATTTTGATATTGATTTCGTAGGAGGAGGCGTGTTCGATGATCAATTCGGAGAGGCCGTGTTCGTTGTAGTCTTCGTCGGTGAGTTTAAGGATGGGTTTGCCGACTTTTTGCGACAGCCAGATCACCGCTTTGCACACCAGATCGTCGGTCCAGTTGCAGATGCCGACCAGCCACGGCGCTTTGCGGCGCGTAAGTTCAGTAGCGGCGCTTTCGTCGATGATGATGCGGATGTTGGGGTGTTTTTGTAAAAAAGTGGCTGGCACGGCGGTTGAAATGTCGCCTTCCACGGCGTGGCTGATAATGCCGGCTTTGTGGCTGCCCCAGGCCAGCAGGAATACCTGTCGGGCTTTAAAAATCGTGGCGATGCCCATGGTGATGGCGCGGTAGGGCACGTTTTGTTCCAGGCCGAAATCCTTGACGGCGTCGCGCCGCGTGAGGTTGTCGAGCCGCACCATGCGGGTGAGCGATTGTTCGCGGGCGCCCGGTTCGTTGAAACCGATGTGCCCGGTGCGCCCGATACCGAGCAGTTGAATATCGATGCCGCCGGCCAGGTCGATCAGTTTTTCATACCGCTCGCAATAGGCTTCCACTTCCTCCATCGGTATGGTTCCGTCGGGGATGTGAATGTTTTGTTTGGGAATGTCGACGTGGTCAAATAGGTATTCGTGCATGAAGCGCCAGTAGCTTTGC
>JADZFP010000277.1 GCA_020849825.1 Saprospiraceae bacterium | reverse complement strand
CCAGCAGCAATTGTCAGGCGTATGCGCTGTTGCGGGAGGGGAGTTCGGTTGACGAGGCCAAAAATCTGCTGGCGGCTGTGGGCCAGGCCGAATATAAAAACAATGGCAGCAGGGTATCGCGCCGGCACAGCCTGCAACCCCTCTCCGACTTGCACTACGACGACCGTTACCACAACCATTTCGGCACCCATTCGACTTCCAAAAACCGGCTCGGCATCCTGTCTGTCATCGGTTTGCTGGTGCTGGCAATGGCTTGTTTCAACTTTATCAACCTCGCCACGGCGCAGGCTGCCGGGCGTTCGAGAGAGGTAGGTGTACGCAAATCGCTGGGCGGCAGCCGGGGCCAGCTGGTTGCGCAATTTATGGGAGAAACGGTGCTGATCGTTGCGCTGGCCGTGGCGCTTGGCGGCCTGATGGCAATGTTGCTTGCCCCCTTGCTCAAATACGTGTCGGACGTACCCGACGCGCAACCCTTCCTCACGCAGCCGGCCGTATTGGGCTTCATGCTGCTCGTTACGGTGTTTGTCAGCCTCTTGTCGGGTTCTTATCCGGCCCTGATTTCGTCGGGTTTTAACCCCGTAAAAGCCTTGAAAAACAATATTACCACCCGCACCGTGGGCGGCTTTTCGCTGCGCAAAGTGCTGGTTGTCACGCAATTCGTCATTGCCCAGGGGCTGATCATCGGCACGCTGGTGACGGTGAGCCAAATGAATTTTCTGCGCGACATGGACCTGGGGTTCCAACCCGATCTGGTGTATGTGATCGAAGGTATCAGTCCGGACTCGGTCAGTTTGCCGCGTTACGAGCGTTTCAAACGGGAGTTACAACAAATTCCGTCGGTGGAAGCGGTCAGTTTTGGCAGCGACCGGCCTTCGTCGAACAATACCTGGAGCAGCAACTTCGCGCTGGGCCGCGGCGCCCAGGATGCGCCGTTCAATGTGAACCTGAAATTTGTTGACCCGGACTATCTCGAAACCTACGGATTGCGCCTCGTCGCCGGCCGCGACCTCGAACCCAGCGATACCATCCGGGAAATGCTCGTCAACGAGACACTTTTGCGCAAACTGGGTATTTCCAATCCGGAAGAAGCGCTGGGTAAAGAACTGCGCCTCGGCGGCCGCCGAACGGCGCCGGTCGTCGGAGTAGTGGCTGATTTTCAAAGCAGTACGGCCCGCGACGAGATGCGACCCTATGTTTTTTCATCGCGAAAAACGTCGTACTACACGACCGGAATAAAAATTCGCCCTGACGATATGAGCGCTACCACGGCCAAAATCGAGCAGGTATTCGAAGCGACATTCCCCGAGCAGGTGTTCGACGGCGGCTTCCTGGACGAAAAAATCGCCGCTTTTTACCGCGACGACGAACGCTTGTCGGCGCTCTGCAAGGGCTTCGCCTTCCTGGCGATTCTGATCTCTTGCCTGGGCTTGTACGGACTGGCATCCTTGATGGCGGTGCAAAAAACCAAAGAGATCGGGGTCCGCAAGGTACTGGGCGCCTCGGTGAGCAGCGTGATTGCCTTGCTCAGCAAAGACTTTTTACTGCTCGTATTGCTGGCAGCAGTAGTGGCCACCCCGGTAGCCTGGTGGGCCATGGGCAGGTGGCTGGAAGAGTTCGTTTACCGGGCCCCGCTCTCCATCTGGATTTTTGCCGGCACCGTCGGGATTTCGCTCCTGGTTGCACTGCTCACCGTGGGCGCCCAGACCTGGAAGGCCGCCCGCGTCAACCCGGTAAAAAGTCTGCGCAGCGAATAATCGAACCTATCGAATCAATCGAACCAATCGAATCAATTCATGAACCTCCATATCTCTTTCCGCCATTTGATGCGCCAGAAAATGTTTACGGCGCTGAATATCCTGGGGCTTGCCGTGGGCATGAGCGCCTGTTGGATCGTGTATCTCGTACTGCGCCACGAGCTCAGTTTTGAAAAAGGCATACCCGACCGCGACCGGATTTACCACGTGGTCAGCCGATTCATTTTCGACGGGGTAGAGAGCGGCAACGCCGGCGCGCCCAAGCCCTTGTACGATGCCCTGCGCGATGAAGTGCCGGGGATAGACCTGTGTGTACCGGAACAGGATATTTTTGTGGAAAGTGTTTCCATACCGATGGGCGAGGGTATTCCGCCGCAGGTAATTGAAATGCAAAGGCGCATTGTCAAAACCACGGGGCAGTATTTTCAAATGGTTCCCTATACCTGGCTGGCCGGTAATCCTGCCGATTTCAACGCGCCGGGAAAAGTAGTGCTCACAACAGAGCGCCTCCATCAGTACTTTCCGAATATGCGCCCCGATCAGGTACTTGGGCGCTCGTTTACCTACAACGACACCTTGCTCGTAACGGTGTGCGGGGTAGTGGAAAACCTCGATTTCCCGAGCGATTTCAACGGACTTGAATTTGTGACCATGGGGACATTCAGCCCGCTCGGCCAATACCACAAGATGTCGTGGGCAGGTGTCAATTCCAACGATCAGATATATATCAAGGTCAAACCCGGCGCCGACATAGCGCAAATGGAGGCCACCATCAATCGCATCAGCGCCGAACGCAGCGCCGAAGGAAGAAGGTTCTGGGGCGACAACAGCAAGCGCTGGCACGTGCTGCAACCGTTGCCCGACGTACATTTCAACGGCGATTACGTCGACAACCGTCGCAAAGCCAATATGAGGGTTTTGTACGGACTCATGGGCGTAGCCGGCTTTTTGCTCTTGTTGGCCTGCGTCAATTTTATCAACCTGGCCACAGCCCAAATGCCGCAGCGTGCCCGCGAACTGGGTATCCGCAAAACGCTGGGTTCGGGTAGTTCGGCGCTGATTGCGCAGTTTCTGGCCGAAACCATGCTGACCGGCGCCTTCGCGCTGGTGCTGGCGCTGGGTCTGGTCCACCTGTTCCTGCACAATTTCGACGATTTTATCCCCGAAGGCGTCAGTGCAGGGGCACAACTGCCCCAAACCCTGCTTTTCCTCGCAGGTTTGCTGATCGTCGTGAGTTTGCTGGCCGGCTTGTACCCGGCCTGGTTGGCCACCCGCGTGCAGCCTGTGCGTATCCTGCGCGGCCAGCCCATGGTCGCCATCGGGAAACAGCGGGTTACCCTCCGCAAGGGGCTGATTGTTTTTCAGTTTACAGCGGCTCAGCTGTTTATGCTGGGCGCTTTGGTAGTGGGTTTGCAACTGCGTTACGTGCTAACCCAGGACCTGGGTTTTAACCGAGACGCCATTCTGACCGCCAGCATGCCTTTCAAAGTACAGGTAAAAGACACCGACAACAACCGACGCTTTGTACTCCGCGACGAATTGCTCCGGCTGCCGGGCGTGGAAGATGTCAGCCTGGGCCAGCCGCCGGTCAGTTTTTCCTACTCGGCGAATGTACACGAACTCGTCGGGGCGCCTTCTCCGCTGGAAATGCAGATTTCGCGGAAGTTTACGGACACCAGTTACATCCGCCTGTACGGCCTCAAATTGCTGGCAGGTCGCAACCTCACACCGAGCGACACGGTGACGGAATACGTGATCAATGCCACCTGTGCACAGGCCTTGGGATTCAAGGAACCCTCCGAGGCGATCGGACGCTATTTGCTTGAAAATGGAGGAACGCCCGTACCGATTGTCGGCGTGATATCCGACTTCCACAGCACCACGTTCATGCAAAAAATCGAACCCATGGCGCTGATGATGGACAAGTCGTCGCTCTCCGATTTCAACATCAAACTGGCCAGCAAAAACCCCGACGACTGGCCTAAAGTGATGGCGGAGATTGGAGCGATCTGGACAAAAATCTACCCGGAAGAGGCCATTGAAGCCAAATTTTACGATGAAACCCTGGCCGAGTTGTACGAGGAGGAGCGCCAAATGGCCCGTATGATCAATCTGATTATGGTCGTAGCCGTGCTCATCAGTTGTCTGGGCTTGTTCGGGCTGGCTACCCTCACCGCTTTCCAGCGGACCAAGGAAGTCGGTGTCAGGAAAGTGCTCGGCGCTTCGGCGAGCTCTGTGGTGGCGCTGTTGAGCAAGGATTTCATCCTCCTGGTGCTGATCGCCCTGTTGATCGCCGCCCCGGTCGCCTGGTGGCTGATGCAACAATGGCTGCAAACCTTTGCCTACCGCATCGATCTGCATTTCTGGATGATTGCGGCAGTGGGCACGGGCGCGGTTTTGCTGGCCTTTTTGACCGTCAGTTTTCAAAGCATTCGTGCAGCCCTGGCCGATCCGGTCAGGTCTTTGCGGAGCGAGTAAATGAAAATTAAGATGCTGAAAACAAATCTTTTAATTGCCTTGCGCAACCTGCGCAAAAACCGGCTCTACTCCGGTCTGAACATCGCCGGACTGGCAATCGGGCTGGCGGCGGCTTTGCTGATCGCCCTCTATGTCGGTCACGAACTCAGTTACGACCGCTGGAATCCGCAGGCCGACCGGATCGTCCGCGCCGCTGCCGACATCAATTTTGCCGGCCACCACTACGAACTGGCCGTCGTATCGTCGGTCATGGCCCCGGAGGCAGCCCGCGAACTGCCCGAGATACAGGCCTGGTGCCGGTTTCGCGACTACGGCAGCTACCTGGTGCGCCGCGACGGCGAGGCGCAGCAGAACATCCGGGAGGAAGACGTCCTGACCGTCGACAGCAGTTTCTTCGAAGTATTTCCCCTCCGCGTCATCGAGGGCGACCCCGGGCGTTGCCTGACTTCACCCGATGCCGTGGTTTTGTCGAAAAGTCGGGCGGAAAAATATTTTTCCTCGCCACAACTGGCCCTGGGCAAAACGCTGGTACTGGAAAACAACCAGCGCCGCACGGTGACCGCCGTATTTGAAGACATGCCGGTCAACAGCCATTTCCACGCCGATCTGCTGCTTTCCATGAACGGCAATGAAGAAGTCAAAAGCGACCCGCAGACCTGGGCTTCCAACAATAATTTCCAGACCTATTTTTTGCTGCGCAAAGGCGTGGACAAGAACCGTTTCAGAGAAAAGTTTGCCCGCTTGTCGGAGGAAAAAATCGCGGCGAACGTCCAGCAAATGCTGGGAACCTCGGTTGCGGAACTCGAAAAAACGGGCCAATATGCCCGCTACTACCTCCAGGACCTGGAGGATATTCACCTGTACTCCGACCTGACGGTCGAACTGGCGCCCAACGGCAGTATTCGGTACGTATGGATTTTCAGCGCCATCGCGGTATTTATTCTGTTGATCGCCTGCATCAATTTTATGAACCTGGCGACCGCCCGTTCGGCAGGACGGGCGCGCGAGATCGGCGTGCGCAAGGTGCTCGGCGGTCGGCGCTCGGCGCTGGTCGGGCAGTTTTTGGGCGAATCGCTGGTGCTTACTTCGATTGCCGTCGCATTTGCACTGGTATTGGCGGCAGTCGCGATGCCCTGGTACCGCGAACTCAGCGGTCGCACCCTCGACATACCCTGGTCGGCGCCCGTTTTTTGGCTGGCGTTGGGTGGCGGCACCCTCCTGGTGAGTTTGCTGGCCGGCGCTTATCCGGCGTTTTTTCTTTCTGCTTTCGACGCGGTAAAAGTGATCAAAGGGCAGGCGTCCGTACAGGGGCGGCGCAGTCTGCGGGGCGCACTGGTGGTTTTTCAATGTGCCATTTCGGTGGCCCTGATTATCGCCACGATGCTGGTGTTTCGCCAGTTGAGTTATATTCAGCAAAAAAAACTGGGTTTTGACAAAAGCCGGGTGATCGTGCTCGACAACGCCTATGCCCTGGGCGACAAACT
>JADZFP010000276.1 GCA_020849825.1 Saprospiraceae bacterium | reverse complement strand
TCGAGTTGCATGTCTTCCGGGCGGCGGTGGTAAGAAACGCGGGCGGGCTTGGCGGTTTTCGCTTTTTTCGCGCCTTTTTTGGCGGGTTTGGCAGATTTGGCCATACTATTACGGTTGGTGGAAACTGGCGCGAATGTAGGCAGTGCCGCCGAACTCCGGTGAGGCGGAAAACACAAAATCTGAAAAAATATGCCCTTAAAACACCTTTTGCTCAGCCGATTTTTGTTGAAAAAAGAAATGACTATGGAAACCTATATCACCCAACTGCTTTCCGACCTCCACGCCGCCACGCTCGCCCGCTGGCGCCGTTGCCCGCCGCATTTTTACCAGGCCGGTTTGCGCGATGCCATGCACGAGCCGCCGGAAGGATATGCAGAGCAGCCGTTGCCAACTGCCATGCCCGGCGATTTTGAAGCCTCCATCGGCGAAATGGAAGACTGGCTGCATGGAAAACCGGCCATCACCATGTTGGACCATTTCGGTTTTACGCCGGATCAATTTCTGCCGATTGTAAGGATTATTGAGTGTATTGTATTCATCTCAACTTGTAAATCGAAGTAAAATGCGCCGCGTATTCCGGAATTTTTGTCCCCAGGTAGTAAGGCAGGTTCATCAAAAGGAAGGGAATGCCCTTGGAGGTTTGCGTCTGGTCAACGGTAAAACGGTTGGCCAGCAGGCGCATTGCGTACGGATGGCCACAGGCTTCCACAAACTGGTGCAGGGATCGGAGGGCCCCCGACTCACCGGATTTGATTTCAACCGGTATAACGTACTGTTTGCACGTGTATAACAAATCAACTTCCGCCTGGCTGTTGGCGTTTTCCCGTACCCAAAAATGTGGCTTGTAAGATGGCGTATCGTGTTGTGCCATCAATTCTTGCGTAACCAGGTGCTGCACTATTTTGCCTTTATATACAGTACTCAAGTCCTCGAGGCCAATCATACCCGCCTGAAGTTGCATGGCATGATTCAACAGACCCGTATCCAGAAACTGGAGCCTGGGCCTTTTTCTATAATCTGTTTCAATAGGCGGGCGCGTGTTGCTACTGGGGTAAATCAACTGGACGATACGCGCCTGGTCTAAGGATCGCAGCGCTTCGCCCACTTCCCTGGACTTGTAATTGGAATGGCCGAAACCTTCGAATACGATGCGGTCTTTCTCCTGTGGCGCGGTGTAAATCACATGCTGCATCACCTTGCGTTCTGTCGGGTTGCGCGCATATTTGATCACATCGTCTTTGTACCCTTGCCAGAGCGACTCGTACGTGTGCGACAAATTGGCCATGCTCTGATCGTTTATATATTGTTTTATGATCTCGGGCATGCCGCCGATGGCAGCGTAGGTATGAAACAGTTCCAGGAGTGTATCGTGGGCATGCTGTTCGACCGGTATACGATTTAATGCTTCCAATGCAGCGGTATGCCCTATGGCCATCAGAAACTCCTCGAAATCGAAAGGATGCAACACCATTTGCTCTACACGCCCCACCGGGAAAGAAGGCACTTCACGCAGGGCGAACTCCAGTAAGGAGCCTGCGGCAACTACAAACAGATCGGGTCGCTCTTCGTAGAAATACCGCAGCATCTGAATGGCCCGGGGAGATTCCTGGATTTCGTCGATAAACAACAGCACAGGGCCCGCATCTTTGGGCGTGTTGGTGCTGAGAAATACGGCCTCCGTGATTTGCTTTACATCCTGCAACCCTTCAAAAAAACGCTGATGGGCCCTTTTTTCCATGTTCAGCGATATAAAATATCGGAATTCTTTGGCAAACTGATTGACCAATGTGGACTTCCCTACCTGCCGGGCCCCGCGAATGATCAACGGTTTGCGATTGGGGTTCGTTTTCCACTCCAATAAGCGGCGATATGCTTTTCGCTCAAAATTCATACGCGATTTGTAATAAATAAGGGGCAAATTTAATCATTTTTTGTAACAAATCAGGGGTAATTAATTATCGGCCAAGGATGTGAAATATGGAGACGGACATATCCAGCTGCGATGCATTGCAGGATTATTTGTATTGGATCAAATACCTGAAAACTGGAAGATAAAAGTGGTTGGACAAAGGCTGATTTTGAAGAATTTACACCAGAAATCTGGCAAAAACTTATTCCATATTTGGACTGCCGACAAGGTGAATCAGGTTTTACAACTTTTTGGACACCAGGTAGGGCCTATGCCCATCGATCGGGACGAATAACTGTTGAAGTTTTTTGATTCGATTATTTGGGGTTTTTTTGGAACGCTATCTTCAGGAGTTGAAAGCATCGGCGGGTTTTATGTTGCAGAAGTCGGACGGACGCGCCTTCCCCACATTTTTTCGGCCTCCAGCAGGAGGAGCGTGGCAAGGCCTAATCCGGCACAAAGCAACATTTCATTCCATTGCAGGGGTGTCACCTGGAAAAACCGGTCGAGCGCGGGCAGGTAAACAACGGTCAGCTGCGCAACAATGGTGAGCAGCACCAGACCCAGGAGTACCGGATTGGACAACCATCCCATAGAGAAGAGCGACTCCTGTGCGGAACGGGAGGCCAGGGCCTGTCCCATTTGCATAAAAGCAAGCGAGGTGAAAATGACGGTTTGCCATCGTCTGTCGGCTGCATTGGCGGGGTCGAAGTACAGCAATCCTGCTCCCAGAGCCAGCAGACCGATGACCGTGCCCACCCAGATCACGTGCGTGCCCATGCCGCCGCTGAAAATGTTTTCCTGGGGCGAACGGGGCGGTTTATTCATGGTTCCCTTTTCGGCCGGTTCCAGACCCAGGCCCAGGCCGAGCAAGCCGTCGGTCAGCAGGTTGAGCCAAAGTAGTTGTAGCGGGAGCAGCGCCACGTGGATGCCGGCAAACGGCGCCAGGAGCATGACGAGTACTTTTCCGATGTTGCCGGCGATAGAGAATTTGATAAATCGGCGGATATTGTCGTAGATGGAGCGCCCTTCCTCCACGGCTGCCACAATGGTGGCAAAGTTGTCGTCGAGCAGCACCATTTCGGCCGCCTCTTTGGTTACGTCCGTGCCGGTGATACCCATGGCGATGCCGATGTCTGCCTTTCGGAGGGCCGGTGAATCGTTCACGCCGTCGCCGGTCATGGCTACCACTTCCTCCTGGGCCTGCAGGGCCTCCACAATGCGCAACTTGTGTTCAGGCGTTACCCGTGCATACACAGAGACTTCGCGCACTGCCGCAGCCAGTTCTTCAGGGGTCATTTGGTTCAGGTCATTACCTGTTTTTACCCGAAAGTTGTCGGTAATGCCGAGGTCATGGGCGATGAACCGGGCCGTGAGGGGGTGGTCGCCGGTAATCATCACCGGCCTGATACCCGCGTTTTTGCAGATTGACACTGCTGTTTTTACTTCCGGCCGGGGCGGGTCAATCATGCCTGTCAGGCTGATAAAAATCAGGTCATCTTCCCGGGGATTGACATCTTGCTGCCAGCGAAAAGCCATGCCGAGTACCCGCATCCCGTTTCGGGCCATTTGTTCCTGAGCGGCATCAATACGCTGCTTCCAGTGTTCGTCTATGCTGGTGGCGGCCCCATTCAGCAGTATATGGCTGCACAAGGGCAGCAACCCATCCACGGCGCCTTTGGTAAAAG